>DATLKS010001038.1:0-6762 GCA_035538255.1 Terriglobales bacterium | reverse complement strand
AGTAACGCGTGCAGACCAGGAGTCGATCTTTCCCGAATCGAGATTCCAGCGAAACTCATCGGGCTCACGGCCATGAAATCCCGAAGCCTCGATCCGTACTCGCCCGCGCGTGAGCCCGAGCGTGATCACATCGTCGGCAATGTGTGTTGAGTCCTGCAGATGGTGGCCGAGCGTCGCGACGGGATTCTCCGACGCCGATGCGCGATGCGGATATGCCGTTGGACCGAGAGCAGGATCCCCCATCGGAGCGAAATAGAACGATAGTAGAGTTTTTTCGTTGAACTGATAATCGTACATTGCAGCCAATTCCATGAAAAAATCGTGCGGATGTTGCCCATCGACGATCGGTCTCCCGAACGCAGTTTCCCCTTGCTGAAACAGCAGTGGATATTGCCGCTTCGAAACGGTAGCGGGTTCCAGGCTGAACATCGTCCTAAGAGTTAGTGTGCCCTTGCCGAAGCTCCTCTGCGCCATGGGCATGATCCAATTGGTGGAGAACAGCTTGTCTCGGCCGCGCGACCCGGTCTGCTGGATGTCGCTGAGGAAGGCGAAGCCGTGGAGCATTAGCATCCAATTGCCGCGCATGCTCATGAGCATGTCTATCGGCGTGGAGTTCGGTTCAGCGTCGGTACCGGCCGTCGCGTGATGCTCAAGGAATTGAATCAGAGAATGAGATTCCATGCTCATGGAGTGCTCCATCTCATTCCCCCGATGCATGGTGTTGTCCTGTTGCGGCTCACTGCCTTCCTGCGCAGTCGAGTAAGTGGCGACGAGAAGGAAGGTTAAGAGAACTCGAAGAATTCGCATTTGACCTCCGGGTGACGCTGTAGACGAGGATCGTCGGAGAGCGGAGAAGAAGTGCCCCGCTGCAAGTCAGGATTCAGGAAGCCTGGTATTAAATGCGAATGGGAGTAGGAACTCCCGGAGGGCTGGTATCGATTCTTTGCGGAGAAACTAGTGGCTGCGAATCCCTGGCAGGATCCTGGGCGCAGCAAATCGTGCGGCCTGCGAGTGCCAGATCCGGAACTATCGAGAGCGGAGCGATTGCAGTAGCATGCAGATGACCTACACTGCAGCAGTCATGATTCTGCGGCGTCTGCTCCGTCGGAGTAGGCGCGGAATCCTCATGACAGGATGCCGCCCCAAGGGCATGCCCAGCGCTCGTCGGCAACGCGAATGGCACAATTGTGAGCAGCATTGCGGAAAAAAGCAGGAACAGAACCGTTTTCGAGCGGATCGCAGACATACGCTCGAACCATAATGCAGCACGAGCGTCTAGGAAGCAAATACTCGAGGTTCGTCAAGGAATGGCAGACAATTCCGAGGAGGCACTCTTCGTCCCAAATCCTCCCAGCGTCGTTCCGGAATAGAACGGCAAGCTATTCCTATCAGCTCCCAGACTGCACGCACCGATTGGCAGCCGTATCTTCTACCCGCGTGCGCAAACTTGTAGTACCTTGTTGCGCTGGGACGCCATATGTATTGCAATTATTGCGGGAATGCGCTGTTTGCGAACCAGACGGTTTGCAGTAAGTGCGGCAATGCCATTGCAGGAAGGAACCTGGTAAGCCGTGTGGAGCAACACCTCAAATTGCTCGGCATTCTTTGGATCGCCTATGCCGTGTTTCACGCCATCGCTGGCTGCATCCTGATGATCGTCTCGCACACGATCTTTGGGCCCTGGAGCAGCGGAGATCACCCGGCATTTCTTCACCCACTGCTGGCCGGAATCGCTTTGTTCCTTTTGCTAAAAGCCGGCGTTAGTCTGATTACCGGTTTTGGATTACTGGAACGACAGAACTGGGGTCGTCCTCTGGCTTTGGTGATGGCTTTTATTGCTCTACTCAACATTCCATTCGGCACGGCTCTCGGCGTCTACACGCTCTGGGTTCTAATGTCGCCACAAGCTGATGCCGAGTACCATCGGTTGGCAGCTTCCGCATAAGCGACAGAAGTCAGCTCACGAAACTGAGCAGCGAAACTTAAATTGACGGAAGTTGCGGGAACAGACAGGCGGGAAAATTTAAAGGGCTGCGACATTGGTTATGCTCCAGCCATCGGCTCCTGCGAGGGAGTCAATAACGTGGATACATGTACCGTCACAGCCCCTGATGCGATCACTGCTTTCGCAGTTCCAAACCCCGGCTGCACCTCGCAGTGTCCGCCGGTTTTTTCGGGTCTGGTCACTCTGCGGATCGCTCCGCCGAGTTGATCACCCAGCCTACTTCGGTTCAGCCACTTGGTAGCGACTGAGCCTTTCAGCCGTCGACGTAAGCCAATCTAAAGTCCATGGCCGAAAGTGTCAACGCCGATGATTGGTGCACGCCCAATTAAAGACATCTGGAAAACTGATAATGCAAGAGACTGAGAAGCGACTATTTACGACAGCGATTTTTGTTGCGTACTCGTTTTTCACATTCTTTCCACAAAACCAGATTAAGGCATAGTCGTGACGTATCGAAGGATTCACTTGACCTGCCAGCAGAGTTGAAGCATGTTGTGAGTAGCTCTCGAGAGCAGATGTCAATTTTTGTTGCACATGTTGATGGCGGCTCGCACGGCAGCCCGGGACCCTCTGGGATCGGCGTTGTGCTCCAGGATCCCCACGGCGAGAAGATCAGGATCTCGAAATGGATTGGCCATCAGGACAACAATGTCGCCGAATATGCCGCGCTTCTTGAAGCGCTGCAGCATGCGCTGCGCCTGAAGGCAAAGGTGCTGCGCGTCTTCTCTGACTCTCAAGTGGTGGTTCGGCAGATGACCGGCGAATACGCCTGCCGCAGCCCCCGCCTCTACTCCCTTCACTGGACTTGCCGCAAACTCGCCCGTTCTCTCGAGTTTTCCATCTTCCACATTGAGCGCGAGTACAACAGCGAAGCCAACCAGCTCGCATACCACGCTGTCCGGTCTCGCCGAAAGATCTCGTTGCAGTAATTCGGGTAATTGAATCGGCCACCGCTGACAGTCGCTGCTGCCGACAATCGCTATCTGCAATTCGATCTTCTAGTAAAAAGCAATTAGTTCGGGACTCGACGAAACCATCCTTTTGTAGTGGAATCACAAAGCCGACGAGGCGCTATCACTTTAGTAAAGGATTCGGTCTTGATTGCTCCCCACGCTTACCGACTTCGGTTTTTCATTTTGGGACTATCACTATTCGCAATTGATACCATCCCGTCCCAAGTCTCACCGGCACTAATTCAGCCGTCTTCCGGCTCAGTGTTCCCAGCGCCGCACCTGAACGCTCCCCTGGGCGACATTCCCCGCATGCCCGGCGATGGAAACGGCGCCTACAAAACTCATCAATATCGCGATCTCTTTATCGCGATCTCTTTGCCGAGCAGGGACACCCACCTGACCAGAGCCGGACAAAGATCGAAAAAGCGTTTCATCAACTTTTTCATGGCGATGGGCAGGAAGAGAGGCTCTACTTCGAAACTGGCGCGAATGAAAACGGTCCTCTGGCGTACATCACTGACTGGGCCAACAACGACGCGCGCACGGAAGGCATGAGCTACGGCATGATGATCGCCGTCGAGATGAACAAGAAGCGAGAGTTTGACGCCATCTGGAACTGGGCTAAGAGCTACATGCTCATCACCGATCCGAAGAACCCGTCAGTTGGATACTTCGCGTGGTCGATGAATACCGATGGCACGCCACGCTCAACCGGCGCCGCGCCAGATGGCGAAGAGTACTTCACCATGGCCCTCTACTTCGCCGCGCACCGTTGGGGCAATGGAAACGGCATCTATAACTATCAGACGGAGGCGGACAAGATTCTTCGCGGCATGCGTCATCATCCCGTGCTGACCGGGACCGGTCCGTTCCGCATCCATCCTGACGATCCGCCTTTCATTCGGCCGAATCATCCCTGGCCAAGTCCCAACAATAAAGCTCGCGAGAAGGCGACCGATGGGGGCGCTACTCCCGCTCCCACGATTCCGCGGTCGGGGCCACGAACCGAGACCATCGGTCCGATGGTCGATGAAGCGCACTACATGATCCGTTTCCTGCCCAATGTTGACTTGGCTTTTACCGATGCGTCGTATCACCTGCCCGCTTTTTATGAATTGTGGGCGCGTTGGGGACCAGTCGAGGATCGCCCATTTTGGGCGGAGGCAACTGACGTAAGCCGTGAGATGTTGCAGAGGGTAACAGGTCCGGAGACTGGACTTACTCCCGAGCGCAACTACTTCGATATGACGCAGATGATTGGCCGCGATGGCGCGCCGATACCATTCAGCTACGACTCCTGGAGGAGCGCAAGCAATTGGTCGGTCGATTTCTCCTGGTGGAGAAAGGACCAGCGAGAAGTAGGGTTGAGCGATCGCATCCAGAAGTTCCTGTACGGCCAGGGAATTAATACATTTGCCGATCGCTACACGCTTGAAGGCAAGCCGCTCTCGACTCGCCACTCGACAGGATTGCTGGCCACGACTGCCGTCGATAGCCTCGCTGCCACCCCCGGACCTATATCCAAGGCCTTTGTAGAAGAGCTTTGGAACACGCCAGTTCCATCAGGGGAACAGCGCTACTACGACGGCATGCTGTACCTCATGAGCATGCTGCACTGCAGTGGTAACTTCCGCATCATCGCGCCGACGGGAAACCGGTGAGCCGTGGGACGGCTAATCTGGCTACGGAGCCCGAGAACAGAGAGGAACGCGCACGCGCTAATCTCGTGGGCGGCATTTCGACAATGCCGCCCTCCACGACGCATACAGTCGATATACGTGGCCAAGAACTTCCGACCACCGTCTCTGCATGAATTTGGCCGGGCTGATATCTAACCGCTAATCCCAATCAGCGCAGACCGCCGGCGATTCGCAACGTCTCTCCGGTGATCCAGCTCGAATCCGCCGAGGCGAAGAAGACCGCTGCGGGTGCGATGTCTTCCACCTCGCCGATGCGTCCGAGTGGCGTTTGCGCCTCGACCTGCTGGCGAAATTCTCCTTTATCAAATCCGGCCGTTTGCACGCCTTCTGTGAGGACCATTCCGGGATTGATGGCATTCACGCGGATCTTGCGCGGGCCGAGCTCCTTCGCGAGCGTCCGGGTGACTGCATCGACGGCACCCTTTGTCGCCGTGTAGACCGAAGTGTTGGGAGGCGTAATGCTGCTGACGGTTGAGCTAATGTTGATAATACTGCCGCCTTCAGAATTGAAATAGTTGGCGGCTTCCCGCGATGCCAGAAGCAGTCCCAGAACATTGGTGTCGAAATGCTTATGGAAATGCTCTCCGGTCACCCCTTCAAGTGGCGAGAATTCGTAAATTCCAGCGTTGTTAACAAGAATATCCAGCTTCCCGAATACCTTCTTGGTTTCGGCGAAGAGACGCTTAACATCGGCCTCGTGAGCCACGCTGCCCTGTACCGCGACAGCCTTGCCGCCCTTACTAGTGATCTCGTTTACGACGCGGTCCGCGCCTTCTTTGCTGGATGAATAGTTGACGACTACGGCTGCGCCTTCGGCTGCCAATTGTTTCGCGATGGCCGCGCCGATTCCCTTGGACGCTCCTGTAACCACTGCTACTTTACCCGTAAGCTTCTTTGACATGACCTTCCCTCCATAAAGCATTCTGTACTGAGCGGTAAAGATTCAGAAGGCGCTGTGGAAGATTCAAGAATTATTTACCGACTGGTATGAATCCCATGATTCCATCTATCATCTCGTTAAGTATGCGAGAGATAACGGCAGTCCGGCATCCGGGAAGGCCCCGTTCCTTCGATACCGAAAAGGCTCTCGATCGCGCGTTGCAGGTGTTTAGCAAGAAAGGATATGAAGGCGCTTCTCTATCAGACCTGACGGAAGCGATGGGAATCAATCGCCCGAGCCTCTACGCTGCGTTCGGTGACAAGGAGAACCTTTTCCGCAAGGCGCTTGATCGCTATACCGAACGCACGATGACATACATGCAAGAGGCGCTGAAGGAGAAGACGGCTCGCAGATTTGTTGAGTGTCTCTTACGCGGAACTGCCGAGGCGGTGACGGATTCCAGCCATGCTCGCGGATGTCTCACGGTTACAGGCGCGCTCGCCTGTGGAGACGAATCCGAGCCGATCCGCAAAGAACTGATTTCCCGCCGCCGCGCGGCTGAACGACTCATCTTTGAACGTCTCAAGCGAGCCAAGCAGGAAGGCGATCTGCCCGCCGAATCAAAACCGGTTGATCTCGCTCGCTACTTTGCTACGGTCGTGCAGGGGATAGCTGTGCAAGCTGCTTCCGGAGCCAGCCGCGCAGAATTACTGCGAGTGGCGGAAACTGCCCTCAAGGTCTGGCCGGAATAATCCAACAACTGGGCAGCCCGCGTCCCCTTTTGAATAGATTTTGAGGAGCTTTGCAGCATGGTTGTAGCGAGGTAGTGGGACACTGGTCGAGCATCACCATTGGGCATGACGAGTCGAACGCGTGTCCCAACTCGTTGATTGCTAGTGTCAGTCTCGGTCACCGCGCGAATCACGATCGTGATCATCGTGCGAGTCTTTGTCGTCTGCCCAGGCGTCTTTCCTACACGCGGTTTCGTAAGTCATGATGCCGTCGCTATGAGCGACACCGGATTGCACCCACACGCGCAGCGTTCCGTCCATCGAAAAGCTGGGGGCACCGTTTTGCCCGATCCACATCGAGCGATACTGGATGTCATAGCTCGGCATTGCTGTCTGGAATTCGCCCTCCGCCATCAGCACCGTTCGATACGTGCTCCCTGTCGCCAGGTCCTGGCCAGAGCCCACAAATCGAAAGTGGATACTGACGCGTGCG
>DATLKS010001037.1:0-2424 GCA_035538255.1 Terriglobales bacterium | reverse complement strand
CTGCCTGCGCGTTCGCAGCCGCTTGCGAAGCCTGCTGAGCTAACATCTGCGATTGTTCCTGTGTCCGTTCGACCAGCCGACTGAAACCTTCCGTCTGCTGGCTGAGCCGTGTCACCTCGCGCTCCAACCGACGGACCGATATTAGATAAACAAACCCAAGAACCAAGCTTAGCGCAATTGCTATCACTCCCAGAGCCAGCGCCAATTTCCCTTGAGACTTGGCAGGTGCATCCCCAAGCCCACGCTCGTCCGGCTTCAGCGCCTCGCGTGAAGAGTCCATCATTTAGCAATCTTAGCGTGGAATTCTAGATTGAGGCAAAACGAGATAGCTCCCGGATGGTCAAATTAACCGGTCCAAATCTGCTTGCTCCTTGTTTTTAGCGAAGCGCATTAGAATCAAACAGATTTGGCCGGTCAATGTCGACATAACTGGTCCAATCTGTGCACGTGGCCTTAAGTATCGACACACGCTCACGTTAGACGCGAGCGGGCATCATGATTGGCCAGTTATGTCGGCTTAACCGGAAATTATGTGCTGACTTCATGTGATGTGGGCACAGTTTATCTTGCTCAGTCCAACCAGCTATCCTTCCGGGCGGGAGAGTCTCATGATGCTCCAGCGCCTGCCTGTGCGGGAGCTGCCGCACGTCGCTTTATCTCGTCTTCCACTTCGACGATAGGGTCGCCAGGTTATCCTGCAGCGAGGGCGCAGTCTTGCGCTGTTCCGGCTGCGCCGAGGTTGTCCTTGCAGAGGACGTCAGGGCCTTGATCGAGAGCGCAATGCGATTCGTCTTCACATCTGCACTCAAGACCTTTACTTTTACGATCTGCCCCGTTTTGAAGGCTTCCGCCGGGTCTTTGATGAATCTGTCGGACAGTTCGCTGATATGAACCAGCCCGTCCTGATGTACGCCGATATCAACGAACGCGCCGAACTTGGTGACGTTTGTTATCACGCCTTCCAGCACCATCCCGGGCTGCACGTCTGCGACGGTACGAACATCGTCCTTGAACGCCGGAGCAACGAATTTGTCACGCGGATCGCGTCCTGGCTTCCGCAGTTCTTCCAAAATGTCATTCAGCGTGTAGGACCCCGCCGCAATCTGGGCACGATCAATGTTCTGCAGTAACTCGGGTTTCCGAATGAGTTCCTGTATCGACACCTGCAAGGAGTGCGCCATCTGCTCGACGACCCGATACGACTCCGGGTGAACCGCGGTTACATCCAGCGGGTTCTCTCCATCGCTAATCCGCAGGAATCCCGCGGCTTGTTCAAACGTCTTCGGCCCGACTCCAGGAACATCCATCAACTGCGTTCGCACACGGAACTCCCCATTTTCGTCGCGATATTTCACGATGTTGATCGCCGTTCGCTCCGTCACTCCAGCGACATAGCGCAGCAGTGTCCACGAAGAGGTGTTCAGGTCCACTCCCACCCGGTTCACGCAGCTCTCAATCACCGCTTCCAGCGACTGCTGCAACTGCCGCTGATCCACATCATGCTGGTACTGCCCTACTCCCACCGACTTCGGATCCACTTTCACCAGTTCTGACAACGGGTCCTGCAGCCGCCGGGCAATGGATATCGCACCGCGTACCGTAAGATCAAGGTCCGGAAATTCCTGCCGCGCGATCTCCGACGCCGAATACACACTGGCGCCCGCCTCGCTGACAGTCACCGAAAAGACAGCCTCCAGTTTCTGGTCACGAAGGAAGTCGCGCACAAACGCGTCGGTTTCACGCGAGGCGGTTCCGTTGCCTACTGCGATCGCCCGAACATTGTGCTTTCGAATGAGCGACTCCAGCGTCTTTGCGGCGTCTTCCACGTTCACTTTTCCGGTATGCGGGTAGATGACAGCGTGCGCGAGAAACTTACCGGTCTCATCCACGACCGCGATTTTGCAACCGGTCCGCAATCCTGGATCGATCCCGAGCACCGAGATGGTGCCCGCCGGAGGCGCCAGTAACAGATGATACAGATTCTCGCGGAAGACGCCGATTGCCTCCGTGTCCGACCGCTTTTTCAGTTCCAGCCGCACTTCACCCTGAATGGATGAGTTCAACAGCCGGTTCCACGAGTCCTCTACCGCCAACTGTAATTGCGGAGTCCAGTCGCCGCTCTGCTTCAAAATCCTGGCTCGCAGCAACGCCGACACTCGCTGCGTCTCCAGTTCAATGAGGAAAAACAAAACGTTCTCCGCCTCGCCGCGCCGGATTGCCAGCATGCGATGTGACGGGATTGTCTTCACCGCCTCGCGGAACTCGTAATACATCTTGAACTTTTCTTGCTCATCCACTGCGGTTGCGGATTTCTTGCTTACAACCACTCCTTCGTCGAACATCAACTGGCGCAGCGCCTTGCGAATGTCGGCGTCTTCGCTGATCATTTCCGCGACAAATGTGCCGCGCGCCTTCGAGCGCCTC
>DATLKS010001036.1:0-4020 GCA_035538255.1 Terriglobales bacterium | reverse complement strand
CCCATGGATCTTCAGCGGAGTTGTAGTTTTGCTCTCAAATCTTGTTAGCAATGTTCCGGCAGTGATGCTGCTGAAGGACCTGATGCCGAACTTTGCCGATGCTCACCATTTCTGGCTCCTGCTGGCAATGACCAGTACCTTGGCGGGTAATCTGACCATTACGGGATCAGTCGCGAATATCATTGTGATCGAAAAGGCGAAAGACGAGTCACCGATTAGTTTTGGGGAATATTTGAAAGCTGGAATTCCTGTGACCGCAGCTACGATCATGGTCGGCGTGATTTGGCTTTCCTATTTTTGAGCTGATCCGCCACCTACGAAATGAACGATCTCGAGCCGGTCACCCTCGCGTAGCGATATCTCAGCCCAGCGGCTTCGAGCAGCGATTTGGCGATTCAGCTCGACGGCTACGCGATCACCCTTGAGTTGCATATGTTCGATGAACTGCGCCAATGACGCCCCCTCGGGGCACTCCTTGGGTTCGCCATTCACGATCACGGTCATCCAAGCAGTGTAGCGGATTGGCAACAAGGATCTCCCGTGGCTGAACATCTCCCCATCCAACCTGATCCCACATCGTGTTGCCGCAATATCGTCAATCTCAGAGCAATTCCGAATGGTACTTCTTGAACAATTCGCGGAGAGTGGGAAGACTCCTCTCCTTTAATTGATGGATTTCCTGAATCAAGCTGTAGATATTTGCGGTCATCACAAGCAAGTATCTGACAGGTTCCGGTTTAGGGTTCCAGTAAGAATGCGGCGTTCCTCTCGCCACAAACACCGCGCTGCCCGGAGTAGCTTCGATCTCCTGCTCGCCAACCCGAACGCACAGAGTTCCTTCGAGAACGTACCAGGCTTCGTCATCTTGATGATGGAGATGCAGCGGAGCGATCGGTCGTTCCGGGCCGGTCTGACCTCCGGGGTCGCGCCACTCGGCGACGACGAAGTCGTTCCCAGCCGCTCCAATCACGTTTCCGGCGAGATGCGGCGCGACAGTTCGTTGACTCATTTTGGCTCAGAATGAACTTTGTACTCAGGCTTGTTTTCAGAAATGTTACACGCTTCGCGCCGGGATTCCTAAGCCGTTTTGGTCATCATGAAGGAGCCGTTGGTGCAGCCGGAGGGGCCGGCGGGAAAACTGAAGGTACCATTTGCCATGGTGGCCAGATAAGCCAGCGTAGCGCTTCCCATAATGGTTCCGCTGGAGGATCCGGACATGAAGGCTACCGAGAGAGTCATATTGGAATTTGCTGCGGACGACACTTGGCCAGTGACGGTGAACGTCGTTCCGGTTGAGCCGATTGCAGGAAAGCACGAGCCAGCGGGATTATTGACGGCGATGACAGTTCCATTGAGAGCATTCCCGTTTTGGTTGAAGTTGATCGTAAGGCTTGTACTCTGAGCGCCCACTCTGGAAGGTGCGAAGACAGCATTCCAATTTCCCGTTACGGTTGGCGCCTGATTAGCGCCGGGCATCGAAGAAGAATAGTTCCCGCAAGCCACGAGTCCAATCGCAGTGGTTATTATCGTTAAGAAAGTTAATCTCCTCACAAATGGAAACCTCCGACCTTTAAGACGGAATGCTAAGGAAGTTTGCCTGGCAACTGCCGAATTTTGTGACGAGATGGGCGGGATGAACTCCCTGCATGTGGCGCAATCGACGTGGAACTCCGTTATCAATTCGGGATTCAGGTTGTGCCCGGATCGATGCCCGAGCCTTCTCCAGCATCAATGATCAGGAATTCAAAAGATGCGGTGGAATATCGATCGTCAACGTTCTGCAACTCCTTCAATCAAAAGAATTTCGAACGTGCTAATACTTTCGATTTGGATTTTTAATTGGTCTTTCACCAGCTCTGGCTAATCTAATGTCATATATGAGTGAAATGCTTTTAAAACGTTATATTTTTGCCAGCGATTTCGATCAGACCCTTACTTTCAACGATTCGGGGTACGTGCTCAGTGAAATGCTGGGAATCCCGACGGAAGAGTTCGAGCGCAGAGCACAAGGGATGGCGAAGTTGAACCTCGTGCAGCAAGGCGCGGAGCTCGCCTACTTGCTGCTGCACGATCCTGAGTTCAACTCCAAGGCCCGCAAAGAGCACCTGTATGAGGTTGGAAAGCAGATACGCCTCAAAGAGAACATCAAGCTGCTCTCGCAGATTCTCGACAGCAGCATAGAAGGCTATCATTTCGATTTCTACGTGATCTCCGCCGCACCAGTGGAAGTGATTCACTCTGCGCTGGAAGGCATCGTGCCGCGGGACCATATCTTCGGAACGAAGTTCGTATATGACGCCGACGGACGCGTCGAGCGCCTGGAGCGGGCCACGGCCGGATATGGGAAAGTTGCTGTGCTCGACCAGTTGCAGACCAGCCTGCAGATCGCTCCTGATCACATCGTGTATGTCGGTGATGGCAGTTCAGACATTCACGTGATGCTCCACGTGAACACGCGCGATGGTTTCACCATCGCAGTGTCTGAAGCGAAGCACGTCGCGCATATCGCTAAGCGCACCCTGCTCAGCACCAGTGCGCTGGCTGTGCTTGCTCCGATTCTCGAAGAGATCGTCGGCTGGCCACGACTCAAGATTCGGCAACTGTTCGAGTCGCACGGCCTGCTGGTGCAAGAATGGGATCAAGTGCGCACCGATTGGCTGACACTGCGTTCGGAAGAAGCTCACGCAGTGCAGCCTGCCACCGTTTAGTATCGTATATCGAAGACGCAGCATGCACTCAGCATGCTGCGTCTCTACTCCCCTGACGCCAGCAGTCCCGCATTCCGCAAAATACGCCGCACCTTCTTCGGAGAAACTGATAGCTTTTTTGCCACTCGAGCTACTTTGCGTCCTTCCCTGGCCCAAACTTTCGGAATCACAATTTCGGCGAACTCTTCCGTGACCTGCTGAAAAGTCTTCTCCCCTAACATGCCTTCGGACCAGGCGCGCAGAGTGTCGTCGATTTTCGAGGCGCGCAGGATGCGCGATTTCAACATCGCCATCTCCTCCCAAAGGTGATCGCGATCTTCGGCGGTGATCAGCGCAGACGCCAGTTCGACATATTCTTTAGCCGCTTCCCAATCCTGGAAGAAGTCATTGGCTGCGGTGTTGCCGCGAGCCAGATATGCGCCTGCTGTAAGTCGTCGATTTTCCGTATGTTTTGCCAGGAAAATAGCTTCGTCGGCATGCTGGCGCGCCACGTTCGCATGCAGCGCCAAATCCGAATCTTCGAGCTGCTCTTCCACACGGGCGTTCTCCGTCGCTGCCTGGAGAATGCGCGCCCGAGCCATGAGGATGTGATCGTTCTTCTGCTTGGCAAGTTCATAGGCTTTCAGCGCCTCCTGTGCTGCTCGATCGATATCGCCCTGATCGAGATGAAGCTGACCGGCGTTTACCAGCACCGTACCAGTTCCGCCATGATGCTGATGATGCGCATAGATTTCACCAGCGCGATGGAGCTGCTCAAGAGCATCGCGGCAGAGCTTGGTGTAACGCGCATGAGCGCCCCCGCGAGCTTCTCCTTCGCCTCCTTTGTCCGGCGTAGCCGCGCGCGCATCGATCTGCTTGCGAAGCTGCAGAGCAGTCAGACGCTTCACGTATGCGGCGTTTACCAGTGCGCGGGCCAGATTGCGGTGATTGGGATAACGTCTGGCGTAAATTGCTACTGCACGATCAAAGTGGTGCAGCGCCTGCGCATACTCACCCGAACGCCGCACGATCCGCCCGCGAGCAGACTCGATGTTGCCAAGCGCCAGATAGTCATCACTCTGCTTCAGGCTGTTCTCAGCTTGATCAAGCAAATGCAGTCCCTCTTTGGGACGTCCAAGCTGGAAATTGATCCAGCCCTCCTGGATCTGAATTAGTGCCGTGAGCTTCGATTCACCCACGCGGCTGGCGAGCCGACGCGCCTCGGCGATGTCCCGCAGCGCTGATTCATACTCGCCCTTCTTGCGATGCGCGCGCCCTTTCCAGAAGTGTGCCAGCACCATAAGGCGTGGATCGTTCAATTCCCGCTCCGCTT
>DATLKS010001035.1:0-12663 GCA_035538255.1 Terriglobales bacterium | reverse complement strand
AGCTCCTTGCAATACACCGCGGTCCAGACCTCGTATAACTGGGATTGCTGTGGCCTGAATTTCGAATATCGGCGTTTTGTGCTTGGACCGGTGCGCAACGAGAGTCAGTATCGCTTCGCCTTCAGCCTCGCCAACATTGGTACCTTTGGTAACCTGCGCCGCCAGGAACGCGTGTTTTAGCGGTAAGCGCGTGCGATAATTTGATCATCCGCATCGCTTAAGAGGTACTCTCCTTCTTGAAATTCCGACTGTTTTTTGTTTGTGCTTTGCTCTCTACACTCGGCTGCTCAGCTCAATCCGATAAGGCCGACATGCAGACGGCTGCGTTGAACCGCAGGATCGAGCAGAAGGTGCGGACTACCTTTCAGCTTCCTAACAACATTGACGTCAGCGTTGGCAAGCGTGCTTCGAGTGAGATGTCCGGGTACGACATGGTCCCGGTCACGCTTTCGAGTGGAGGCCGTAGCAGTACCCATCAATTTCTTATTTCGAAGGACAACGCCACGTTGATCGAGTGGGAGAAGCTGGACATCAGCAAAGATCTGATGGACTCGATCGACACAGCGGGACGTCCTGAGCGTGGCAACAAAGACGCCAAGGTGACGATTGTCAACTACGATGACTTTGAGTGTCCGTTCTGCTCGCGCATGCATCAGACGCTCTTTCCCGATCTGATGAAGACCTACGGAAGTCAGGTAAAGATCATCTACAAGGATTACCCGCTGGTAGAGATTCATCCCTGGGCGATGCACGCGGCCGTCGATGCCAATTGCCTTGCCGCGCAGAGCAGCGACGCGTTCTGGGAATTTGCCGACTACACTCACGCCAATCAGAAAACCATTAACGGCGAGAAACGCGACATCGATCAGGAGTTCGGCAGGCTCGATCAGATCACCCGGGATCTCGGCTCAAAGCACAAGCTGGATGCTGCACGGCTCGATGCCTGCATCAAGAAGCAAGATGAGAGCACGGTGCGGGCGTCGCTTAAAGAGGGAGAAAAGCTTGGTGTAGAGGCGACACCCACCCTGTTCATAAACGGCGAGAGAGTCGCGGGTGCGGCATCAGAAGCCGCTCTCCGGTCCATAATCGATCGCGCTCTAAAGGATGCCGGGCAAACGCCCCCTGCCGCGCCTACGCCGGCAGTCGCTACAACCACTCCTGCACCGCCGGCACAAACCAGATAACAGAGTGCGCAGCGTGACTTCGAGCTTCTGCGTCTCTCGCGCTTAAGCGCAGCCGGGCGGCAGCTCTAATTGCTCAGTTTGCCGCCATCTACGATGACTGTCTGTCCCGTAACGAGATTCATGTTCGCGATCAGGCTGACCACGACTTCAGCGACATCGTCGGGCGTGAGGACGCGATGCAAAGCCGTCTCTTCCACATATGCCTGTTTGATCTCGTTAAGGTTTTCCCGTTCGGCGATCCAGCGCGTATCGATCAGGCCGGGCGCGACGGCATTCACCGTGATCTCCGGTCCCAGCACTCTGGCGAAGGAGCGAGTGAGTGAGAGGACGGCCGCCTTCGATGCGCAGTAAGCAACCGAGCTTCCGCGACCGGTAAATGCGGCAATGGAAGAGATATTGACAATCCTGCCGAATCGCTGCGACTTCATTATGGGAACTACGGTGCGCGTGCAATATAGAGTCCCGTTTACGTTCACGGCAAACGTGCGCTCCCATTCCTGCTGACTCAATGCATGGAGATCCGCTAGATCAGTGAAGCGAGTGAACGCCGCATTGTTCACCAGAATCTCTATCGGTCCAAGCTGCTGACGGACTTTCCCCACCATGCGCTGCACCTGCGATTCGTCACTCACATCAGCCTGAACAGCCAGTGCGCGAACACCGAGTTCTCGCGCCTCTTTGGTCGTCGCCTCGGCCTCCATTTCGGACTTTGAGTAGTTCACCGCGACGGACGCACCGAGACGTGCAAGCTGCAAGACAACCGCACGGCCGACGCCAGTACCACCGCCAGTGATCAGGGCGCATTTCTCGTGCAACTTCATTGCATTATGAGAATACAGTGGTCAGCAAGAGAAGCGGATCGAGGTACTCACAGACGAAAGGAACGTGCGTCAGCTTCTGCTGGGTGTTTTGTTAAGCCCAAGAAATGTCGAACCATAGGCAAAAGAACGTGAGATTCTCCCGCAACGAGCAACAATCCACGAGAGCGAGCGCCAGCCCCCGATCCTTTTGTCCCGTCATTACTGTGCGGTTAGTGCAAGCTCCTCTGTTAGTTCCACTGGAGCGAATTCGGTATCTGCGATCGTCCCCGCTTTTCTTCTGGCAACCCATGATCCGATGTACAGTCCAATCGCTATCAGCACCAGGGCACGAATGCCCGTTGCCTGTGAAATAGTTTCCAACATGCCTCCAAGAACGGCTCCGATCAGGTTCCAACCTAGAGCTGCACCCGAAAACCTTAGCTCAGAGAAGCTACGGATGAATACCATGCCCGCAAACAGGATCGGCAAACACAGAATAAAAGTCGCAATCGTGATGCGGATACTCAGGTGTTCGAAAAGCAGCAGACGCAATGGAGTGGCATATGCCAGCATTGCCGAAGCAATGATTCCCATATACGGAAGCACGAGCGGATAAGACTTCCAGCGTTCAAATATCAGATTGGCCACCACGATCAGTACCATGAGGCCGGAAACAACGATTGAGTTCACCACCCAGGTAGTTCCGAACAGCAGCGCCATCTTGCTGATAATCTGCGCTTCCAGCAACATGAAGCCTGCTCCCAACAGAAAGAAGTGCAGGTTCCAAGCTTGCGAACCTTTCTGTTGTTCGCTGCCCAGCAAGCGCCGCACCAAAGACCAACTGAAGCAAATGAGAAAACCGCTCATCCCCAGAACAGCCGCCGGCAGACCGCGATCCTTTTGATAGAAATAAGGCCAGTCATCGCTCGTCAACGCCACATGCGATTTGGGAACCGCGTGCATGAACTTAGAGAGCTTCGGATCCTGAGAGATCCGTCTCATCACTTGCGGTGATCCGATGATGTAGAAACTTCCTCCCGTTCCGTAGCGCGATACGAACATCGCCTCAATGGGAAAGGCGTGAAATACGTTTTGGACGAGACCGCTTAATCGTTCTGCAATCCAGACATTACTGACCTGAAATTTTATGATCATCAACCCATCTGGTGTCAGCAGGTCTCGTGCGCGAGCGAGTGCTTCCCGTGTGTAAACAAAATTGTCGATGCGTATATTCGAAAAACTGGAAGCTGTGGTGTGAGAATCGAGTAAGGAGAACAAAATCAGATCAAATTTGTCGCGACTGTTTTGGATGTAACTTCGCGCATCATCGTTAACAATCTGAACTCTGGCTGATTGATAGGGTTTTTCAAAGTGCAGCCTCTCGCCTAACTTCAGGATCAAAGGATCAATTTCCACCGCGGTCACTTTGGCAGTTGTATTGCGCAGAGCAGCTGCGACATCATTTCCCATCCCTGAACCCAGCACTAATACCGAATGTGGCGAGGGCATGAAGCGATAGGGAGCGTTGTATGGATTCCACTCCGGGTTCTCTCGTCCAATTAGCTCTCTGTGCCGTTCCAGGAACTCAGGAGAAAGATTGAGGATCTGTTGATACCAGCTATCGTTGGTGTTGAGATAGTAGGCGATCAGTTCGCCGTTTTGGCGTAGCCGCGTCAGCGTCAGCTTTTGGTATGGCGACCAGAGAACAGATTTGCTGCTCCAAACGGTCAAGGCAGCGGCGATGAGCAAACAACTTCCGGTAAATACCACCAAGAGCTTGCGTTCTTTAAGAAAGACAACGCTGAACAATCCTGCGCCCACCAGGAACCAGATCGCGGGAGGCTGGTTGAAGAAACAGGTCAGCGTGTACAGGACAATTCCCAGCAGTCCGCCAATTACGTTGATCGTGTAGCCCCGCGGTCCGCGCGGAGCGGTCTCCAGCATCGAACCTATTATTTGACCGAAAGGAACAAAGGTCAGCACCACGCAGGCAAACAGCGGCGCGACGGCCACGATTGCAAGCGCCAACGCCCCATAAGCAACGCTGTCAGGAGTGGCAATCTCCCAGATCTGCGTCTGTGACGTCATTCCCACCAGCGTGGTCAAGTTAACTACGGCATCGTGCAGTCCCGGAATAGGCGCCGCAACTAAAACAGCGAAGAAGACTATGGGTACGGCCGTCGCAAGCGGGTGAACACGGCGTCGGCACAGCGCTGCACCAAGCCCAAACCCCAGAAAGCACGCAATCAGGACAAAGTTCTTGTAGTAAGCGAAAATCCGGATTTCCGACGAAAGCCATCGGATCATCAACATCTCAAAAAACAATCCAAGCACGCTTAAGACAAACAATCGCCGACAAGCAAAGGGAAATGGGAGTTCAAGCGATGCGAACGAGGTCTTATCCGGCGTACTCTTGCGTCCAGCGTACAAACTGAACAAGAAAAACGCGATCGCATACCCTGTGACAGTCACCGCAAACAGCATTCGATGGATCATGAATTTCCCTGGAACTGAGGAATATAACTTGACTCTACGGATATGCAGAGAATTGATTTACATCATTGGTGCTGGCACTTAGGTACTTGGCGGCTACGGCGTGAGCTCCGGACACCCAAACTCTCTGGCTGCGAATGAAACCGCGCGAGGGTCGGTCCTTCAATTGCCTAGTGGATCAAACGTCAGGATCAGAAACCGGGAACGCTGTCCAGCACTCGCAATTTCCAGCTATCTTCCACTACGGTCACGACGGCGATGTACCTCCGCGTCACGTTTTGTGAGCTCACGACTTTGTTGCCGTCGAGGAGCTGGATTTCGAGTTGGGCCGTGTCTTGCAGTTGTACGGCCGAGCCTTCGGGTGAGTAGAAGGTGGCTTGCGCCTGATGGCCGTGATCGAGATAGCGCGTGCTCAGACCGTTCTTCTGCTGCTCTTTGACTTGCGAGACCAGCTTATCGTGCGCGTAGCCGACAAAGCTTTCGTCGATGAGGTCAGTGCGATTCTCCGCCAGCGCCGTTTCCATGCCCTTCCAGGCTGTCGAGTACATCTTTACGATCGCCTGCCCAGTTAGTTGTTCCAGCGGACGAGGTTCGATTTGGGAAGCATCGAGGCGGACCTGAACTGTGTCGGGCGCATCGGCAAAGACTTTGGACAGCAGCGGCAGAATACCGGTGATGATCAGCGCAATGGCAAGGCCAAGTATCAGCAGGCGCAGAATGGTTTCAGCACGGGAACTCTCGCGACGCTCCAATATGTCCTCCATCATAGGCCTCCTCCCCACCGCACTTCGTTACCAAGCACGACGCCCGATGCGACCGAGATCGTGGTTCCCGGAACGGGCGGCAGCACGGCGCGGGCTACGCCTTTCTTGATGCGGGCATCGACAGTGGAGCGTCCCCGACCGGCTTCATTGGAGATGAAAGTCACGATGGTGCCATCCGGGACAGCGTTGCCGGAGCAGTCGCGAACCGGATCGGTTTCGGCGATCAAGCCTTCTTTCTCTTTGTGGACTTTGAAATGCAGATTGCAAGGCTCCGAAGCGGTTTCTTCCACCACGCGGCGGACAGAATTATCACCGACGCTCACCACGAATTGTCCCGGACCGGCTTTGGTTCCCGATCCGGTCTGCAGATAGGCCACACCGTCTTTGGTTGTCATGCGCTGCGTTTTCGCCGCCCCGCTGGGAACTGCGAGATTGAATGTCACCTGAGTGGGAGCGATAACGAGATTGTCGTATTGGTCGAAGACGAATGCCGTACCGGCAATAGCTTTGGGCTCGCCTACAGGAACCCGTGAAGGACGAGCGAGAAAGTTAATCTTCTCGGCTACAGCTGGCGCAACGTACAGCTCTTTGGTGCTATCGGCGTCACTGGCCTTGAGCGTAATTTGATAGTAGCCGGAGTTGCGCAGCTCTTCGCCTTTAAGCTCCACTGCGCTGCCGAGCTTCACGTTGCGTTTGATTGCCGTACCTGGACCGACGACGTAGAGCGTGGCGTCGCCGCTGCCGGAGGTCTCGATGGCTATGTTTTGTCCGGCAAGTGCCTTCTGCGGCAGCCGCAGATCCGCAGCCCATGCGGCGCTTGCGGCCACGAAGCACATCAGACTTGTGAGAATTTGCTGCTTCATTCTGGTATCCAACTAGACGCTCGGCCGATCCATGGAGTAGTGGTTCACGACCACCCGATAGCTATGAACGTTGGGTGCGATGTCGTCGTTGACGCTGACTGCGAATGGTATCGGGATCTGCGGACGCAGCGCCTGATCGACGTAGCCGTCAGAGATCCAAATCACGTGGCCATTGGCGTCGTAGTACGTTGCCAGCACCTGGGGGATGTTGACCAGCTCGCCGCTCTCATTCATCAACTCACCTTTGAGAACAGTATGGCCGGAGTCGTTCTTGGCCAACTGCTGGTGCAGAACTCCGATCACCGGATCCGCCGAAGCCGGCACCAGGATCGAAGTGGGGTTCAACGTGACCTTCTTCACCTGATTCAGGTGGACGCCATCGAAGTCGATGCGGAACGGCGTCACCTCTTTCGGCAGCAGCACATGCGAGATCTTGTCGAAGCTGGTCTCTTCCCCAAGCTGCTCGTCATTCTTTCCGATGAGGATCCCCTGGACATCAACGAATCCGGGAACGGTGTCTTCGTTCACGAGTTCGCCGAGAATAATCACTTTGCCTTCACCTTCGACGGCGTTCATCGACGTGATGCGGACATGTGGGCTCTCGGCGTTCTGTGCGCCCCATTCACCGCCTTCGGAGTCGCTGTGGATGATGTCCCAGCGGAGGTAGTTCACCGGAATCACCTGCGGCGGCAGATTGGGTTCGTGATGCTTCGGCCAGACGATCTGCCAATTGCCGTTGTCATTCACAAGTTTGAGATCGCGGTTTTCGTGTAAGGTCCCCACAGCCGTAACCCAATCGAGGCTTACGCGAACGAGGGTTTCATTCTCGTTGTGGGCAATCACTCGGGGTTCAGCCTTCTGCAGGTGCGAGAGCGTCTTCAGACTGCCATCGCGTCCGGCAATGTCGTGATACATCGTCTGGAAATCAACATTGCTGGAGGGAGCAATCAACGTGTAGGCGCCGCGATAATCGTCGGATTTCACGCGATCGTAGAAGGCGCGCACGGTTCCTTCAGCCGAGGTGGTTCTTTCCTTTTCCCTCGTCGGAGCGGTGCCAAGCGCGAGCAGCGCTCCGGTGATAACGATCATGAGAATCGCAAACAGCCGGTTCATTACTGTGCCTCCCGCAGGACCACGGGCTCTGCAGCTGCAGCAGCCGGAAAGTCGATGGTTTCGGCGATGCGACGCCGTTCAGGAAAGAGAAGGAGCAGCGCCAGCGCAAACACTACGGTACTCATGGGCAGCGTTCCCCAGAGCAGGCTCTGCAACGGCGTCGGTACCGCTCCTGGAGGCGGTGTGATTTTGTGCGCCGGCGGGACATCTTCTTTCGTCCACAAGGTCACGTTGCCGTTGTCATAGACTTCCGCCTCGCGCCATCCGGCAAAGGCCAGCAGCGGTTCGTAATAGCGATCACGAACGAAGATGTATTTCAAACCGTAGTGGTCGGCATGCTTCAGCATCGAGCGAAGCGCCTCGACGCCGCCGCGAAAGTACTTGGCATTCGTGAGCTGTGCCGCGCCGCCTTCCATCAGCTCGGGAAGCAGACGTCCTGCGTTGTAATCGCCGTCTACGGAACTCGCGTTGGCCAGCACGCCCACGCGCGCGAGCTGCACTCCGAAACCCAGGGTGATGTAGCGATATTTGGCGTGGTCGTCCCGATTCAGGAAACTAACCACCTCATCGATGCTAAAGTTTCCAGACTGGATTGGATTGGCGTGCAGCCAGGCAAGCGCGCCCGCCCCGGAAAGAACGGCTGCCAGAGCCAGGCCGGCAATAGCTTTGCCTCGGAAGCGTTCAATCAGCCAGTCCGCAACGAGTCCGGCGAACGGCATGGCCATCAACGTTGCCCAATAGGTGAAGCGTTCGTATGTCAGTACTTCCCAGATACGGTTCCCGAATACGATCTTGGGAAGTGGAGTAGTTCCTCCCAAGCCAATCATTGCAGTGAACCACCAGCCGAGGAACAGGGGACGCAAGCGGCGGTCAGAAGCTCCGCGCCAGAAAATGTAGGGAATGATGAGAATCAGCGCGCCGGTTGGAATCAGCCAGAAATTCATCCCCTGCTGCGGCTCGAGAATGTAATTGGCGCGGCTCTCGTGATAGATCGGAGCCTGCTTGATGGGATTGTGATAGAGCTGAATCCAATATGGCGCCAAGACCACGAGAACACCGATGATGGCTAGCCCGGCGAATATCGCCGTCCGAACGGCGACTTGCTTAAGCGTGGTGTCTTCGCTGCCGTCACGGTGGTCGTGGAACGCCAGCCAGATAATCGGTAATGCAAAGAAGGGCGCACCGAAGATCATGCTCACGTGATGGCCGGCGCAGCCAACCAGGAAGATCGCGAATCCTTTCCAGAAAGCGAGCAGTTTTCCATCGCGGATCCACGCATAGAAGAACGGTAGCGAGTTCAGCAACATTACCGAGTCGAATGTGGTGTTGATTTGTCCTGCGTGGTAAACCATCTGGGCCAGCGAACCGAGAAAGATGCTGCCGATGGCCGCATACAACGCGGCGCGCTCATTTACCCACAGCCGCGCATATCGATACACGCCAATTGGCACCAGCAATATGACCAGCGCCTGAACAATTGTGTATGCGAAAGTCAGTCCGACGATGTGTGAGAACAGCGCAATCAACTGATGGACTAGCGGCGGATATGTCGTCTCAGAGAAGCCGGCGAACCATTTCTCGTTCCAGGGATTGAACCAGTGGTGAGCGTAATGGTCGGCGAAGAACATGTGCGTGTTGGCGTCGAAGGCTCCCGCCTGAACTTGAAAGAGCAGTAGTGGCGCGTGCGCCGCCAACGCGAGCAGCAGAAGCCATCCAAAGATAGGCACACGCTTGTTGGAAGCTGGAAAAGTGCTGGAACTATAAAGCAAGGGACGCCTCCGGACAGTGCTTACAAGCTAAGTTTTGATTCCGGTTGGGCAGCTTTGGTTTTCCGCAGCTCTCCTGTCGAAAGGCAGTTCTGCGATCTACTAGATAACCCTTTCAACGCTTTCCAGGGCTTGAGCAGGTATGAATTTTCCACTGGATAGCAGCCCTCAAAATTAGAGCTGACCGGTGTGAGTTCTTACTTCACCCGATGACCAGATGACCCGATCACCCGATCCTCGGTTGCTCCGATCAGCTCTTTCGGATGATGCGTATGTCCTCGCGTTCCAAAGATCCTGTGCCGGCGCTCGCGGAGCAGCCACAAACAGCAGGCACTCACAAACCAGATCACGCCTGCCGCAAGCAGGATGAGCGCCGTTGAATGGTCTGGCAGCATTTGCCAAACAAACAATGCAAACATCAGCAGGCCAATGCTGCCCATCGCTGCGCCGGCGGCATCGAGGGCAGCGGCGTCTCTGCCGCGCTCAGCACCGTGCAGGCCTTTCTGTTCTCTCTTTTCCTGTTCGTGCTTTTCGACGAGCGTTGCGCTGGCGGGGAAGATCGCGGGAAAGGCGAGGAACAATCCGCCAACGGCTGGTCCGAATTTTTTTGCGACCAGTCCGGCAACGACTGTAATAGTTCCGCCCAAGCCGAAACGGATAACACACTCGTACCACTTCGTCTGCTTGATCGTATCGGCATGGATTCGAACCTGTGCCATTACTCTTTACCGAAGAAAAACGAACCAAAGTCCAAAGGCTGTGACGAACCAGGCGGCCGCTGCCGATGTAGTCGCGCCCAGCGCGTGCAGGCGGTCCCGCTTCAGCAGCCAGGTCACGACCAGGCAGTACAAAAACAAAGCCGCTGCGCCCGCCATCATCGAACGCCCTTCGATTGCGGCATACGTTTTCCCGTGTTTGTGGATCGTAATCGCCAGTGAAGCTAGCGCGACGGAAGGAGCAGCTCCGAACAGTCCGGCAAAGCTCTTCGGTTTGAAGAAATCGCCAATCATGGCGAAGAGTGTCACAACCAGGCCACCAATAACGAATCGAATGATCAGTTCAGCCAATGCTCCGCCCGTTCCTTCTGCTCTGCAGTAACACAACCGTAATGTGAGATGCATCGAGAACCGCCCGGGCAACGGGCAGTTTGATCTTTGTGCGCTAAGGCTCTGCTCAGCAAAGCGCCACCCGCTACCGCAGGTGGTTCTGCCATCTGCCTCCTATCCGGAGTGCTCTGACCACGGCTTTGGAGTCCTCTGCATCTCATTCGCTTGGGGAGGAGTCATGGCAAGAACCGCGGCAGAGATCCTCGTCGACAGGCTGATCGAATGGGGTGTGGACACGATCTTCGGGCTTCCCGGAGACGGAATTAACGGCATTATGGAAGCGCTCCGCAACCGGCAGGAGCGCGTTCGCTTCATTCAGGTTCGGCATGAAGAATCCGCAGCGTTCATGGCCTGCGGGTACGCGAAGTTCACGGGCAGACTCGGTGTTTGTCTCGCAACCTCCGGGCCCGGAGGCATTCACCTGCTGAACGGTCTATATGACGCCAAGCTCGATGGGCAGCCAGTGCTCGCGATCACTGGCATGGCGTATCACGATTTAATCAATACTCACACCCAGCAGGACGTAGAACTGGACAAGCTCTTTATCGATGCATGTGTGTACAACAACCGCATCATGGGCCCAGCTCACGTCGTCAATACTGTGGATCTGGCATGCAGGACGGCACTTGCGTATCGGGGCGTGTCTCATATCACGATCCCGAGCGACATTCAGGACATTAAGCACGACGAGCGCTCGAAGCGAAACGTCAAACATCATTCAGCAGAGATCTTCTCGCAGAGTGCACGGCTGCCGAACGAGGCCGAGCTGCGCCGTGCAGCCGAGATCCTGAACAAAGGCAAGAAGGTCGTCATCCTCGCCGGACAGGGCGCGCTCCACGCCACCGACGAACTCGAAGAAACAGCCGAGCTGCTCGGAGCTCCAATTATCAAGGCCCTGCTCGGCAAAGCATGCGTTCCCGACGACAGTCCTTACACGACCGGCGGCATCGGCCTGCTGGGCACGCGTCCATCGCAGGAAGCGATGGAAAACTGCGACACGTTGCTGATGGTCGGCACGTCGTTTCCCTACATCGAGTTCTATCCCAAACCGGGAGAGGTGAAGGCAATTCAGATCGATCTCGATCCCAAGCGAATCGGCTTGCGCTATCCAGTGGAAGTCGGACTCATCGGCGACAGCGCGCGTTCGCTTTCGGAACTCTGCAAATTGCTCAAGCGCAAGTCTGACCGCGGCTTCCTGCAGAAAGCGCAGAAAGGCATGCGCGAATGGAACAAGAGGATGCAGGAGCAGGGCACAGTAAAGGACAAGCCCATGCGTCCGCAGGTGATCGCCTGGGAATTGGGCAAGCGTCTGTCGTCAAACGCCATTGTGACCAGCGACAGCGGCACGATTACCACCTGGTGGGCGCGCCAGATTCCGGCAAAGCGCGGCCAAATGCATTCCTGTTCCGGGAACCTCGCCACCATGGCTTGCGGACTGCCTTATGCCATTGCAGCAGCGGCTGCGCATCCGGATCGTCCGGTGTTTGCGTTTGTCGGCGACGGCGGATTTTCGATGCTCATGGCGGACTTCGTCACTGCGGTGAAGTATCAACTCCCGATTCGCGTCGTCGTGGTGAAGAACAATGTGCTTGGTCAGATCAAGTGGGAGCAGATGGTCTTCCTCGGCAATCCGGAATATGGGGTCGATTTGTATCCAATAGACTTCGCCGCCTTCGCCCGGGCCTGCGGCGGTACGGGATTCACCATCGATGACCCGAAGCGCTGTGGGTCGATCCTCGACGAAGCTCTAAAAGTCGATGGTCCAGTTCTAATCGAAGCCGTCGTCGATCCGCTCACCGCTCCCATGCCAGGTAAGGTCAAGGCCGAGCAGGCCGTGAAGTTCGCGGAGTCGCTCGTTCGTGGCGAGCCCAATCGCGGCAAAATTGCGTGGGAAAACATGGTGGAAGACCGCGTCAGAGAGCTGGTCTAGCCGAATTGGCAGAGACGCAGCATGCTGCATCTCTACTAGAATGGCTGCATGTCTGACGAGCTGCTCCGGTTTCGGCCGGAGTTTCCCATTCTGGCGAACACGACCTATCTCATCAGCAATTCGCTGGGAGCGATGCCCCGTGCAACAAAGGAGGCGCTGAACGAGTACGCAGAAGTCTGGGCCACTCGCGGGGTGCGCGCCTGGGAAGAGAACTGGTGGATGCTCGCACATGAAGTCGGCGGGTTGATTGAAAATCTGATGAACGCCGAGGCGAACACCATCTCGCTCCATCAAAATGTGACGCAATGCCAGGCGGTTGTGGCATCGTGCTTCGAATTTTCCGGCAAGCGCAACAAAGTCGTATACACCGACATGAACTTCCCGTCGTTAATGTACTTCTGGGAGGCACAGCGCGCGCTGGGTGCGCGAATTCACATGGTGCCGACCGACGACGGCATACACGTGCCTCTCGAGCGCCTGCTCAGCGCCATCGATGAAGAGACACTTCTTGCACCGATCTCACACGTTATCTTCCGAAGCGCCTTTATCAACGATGCTAAGGCGATTATCGAGCGAGCACACCGCGTGGGCGCGCATGTCGTGCTCGACACTTTTCAGTCGCTCGGAACTGTGCCCGTGGACGT
>DATLKS010001034.1:0-1878 GCA_035538255.1 Terriglobales bacterium | reverse complement strand
ACATTATTACGTCCCGCCCGGCGGCCGTGGCCGCCGACTGGCTGGAGCAGTTTGACTTCGAAGGTTGCGACGTAGCTCCGATGGCGTTGCACGACGTGCGCAACTTTGTTGATCACTGGCACAAGGCCGTCAGCCGGATGGCGGTCGACGCCACCGAGCGCAAGAGGCTGAACGACCTCACGGACACTCTGGTCAGAGCAATTCTCTCGCGTCGACACTTGAGGCAACTCGCGACGAATCCCCTCGTGTGCGCGCTGCTGTGCGCTATGAATCGGGAACGCAACACAAAGTTGCCTGATAACCGTCTCGAACTCTATCGCATTGCGCTCGAGATGTTCCTGGAACGGCGCGACAGCGAAAGGAATCTGCCGGCGAGCTCGATAACGCTGGATTTCACCGATACGCACAAGTTGCTGCAGGAACTTGCGTACTGGATGATGATCAACGCGCTCAGCGACGCGGAACGTCCTCGAGTACTGGAGCGGATCGAGAAACGACTGGAGACTCGTCGTCATCGCGTGGGCGGCTCTTCGGAAGAAGTGCTCGAATATCTTTTGGAGCGCTGCGGCCTGGTGCGTGAGCCGGTTTCCGGCCGTATTGACTTTATCCATAGATCTTTCCAGGAATACCTTGCCGCGCAGGCCGCTGTCGAAGCCGACGACATGGAGGCGCTGGCTGAGCGTGCCACGGATGACCAGTGGCGGCAGACCGTTATCTTGGCCGCGGGAATGGCATCACCGCGACAGTCGGAACAGCTCTTGAAGAGCCTCCTGCATCCGAAGCGTCGGCTTAGAAAAGATCGACTACTCCTGGATCTCACTGCGCTCGGTTGTATGGAGACGATCTCTGATATCGGTACGAACGTGGCCGAGGAAGTGCGGCAACGCTCTGCCGCGCTCTTACCGCCCATGACAATGGGCCGCGCCGCCGAGTTGGCGAGAATCGGCGAGTTCATCTTCGAGCTCTTCTCGCCGGAGATGGTGACCGGTCCCCTGTCGGCGCAGCACAGTATCGCGTTGGCGACTCTCGTGGGCGGTGATGCAGGATTTCATTTCATCGAGACACTGGCTCGTGGGAACGTCGCCATCGATGATTCCGCCCTGGTGGCCGCCTGGGCAGATTTCGAGCCGATTGAATACGCGCGGCGGGTTCTTCGGCCTCGACGGGTTCGTGCAGCAAGAATCAGCGACAGGCAAATCTCGGGCGCCATGCTCCTCTCGGATGTCGAGGAGTTGGAGTGCGCTCATACGGATCCAATTCAAGATTACAAGTTCCTGATGAATCTTTCGCATCTTCGCCACGTGGCGATTGCCTTGCTTGATGAACCCGGTGAGTATCTGACGATTGAGCTCCCCAACTCGACGGTATCTCTTACGGTACGTCGCGAGGCTACCACGGACGGCATGTTCTCCCTGGATCGCTGGACCAAGCCCGCAGAGCTGCTCCCCCTCAATACCAGATACCCGTTCGAAGGCGCAGCTCATGGTCTGCAGATCAATATTGACGGCGTAGACTCACGAAAACTGTTGAGTAGCATGATTCTGCACCGAAAAATCGGCCACCTGGTGATATATCGCGATCCGTATCTTCGTGATTTGAGAGCGCTTGATACACCACATACGGCCCCGAGGATAACACTCAGGGACTGCAATGAGGTCGTCTCGGTCGATGGCATTTCGCGGCTGGTCAGCCGTGGCCTTCGTTCCTTGACATTCTCCGGAATCCAGAAATCCGAGATGTGGTCGGCATTGCAGTTCAATTTTCTGGCGTCTATTGACAACGCCTTGCTGTCCGGTCTGCGGGAGATAACCATCGAGTGCGATCCGGATCAGCTGTCATCGCTGTCGGGGCTGAAGGATTCATGGGCGAGGTCGAAAC
>DATLKS010001033.1:0-2412 GCA_035538255.1 Terriglobales bacterium | reverse complement strand
GCATAATTCCCATCTTCTCATACAGATCGGTATTTTCGAGAGGCACAGTCGGACTCGGTCAGGGGTTTGCGGCCCGCGCCGGGGCGGCGGATACGACCTTCCAAGCGCACCCCGGCTTCGAGTTCCCGGAGTCCTTTGCGGATCGCCTTGCGCGACAGCCCACACGCGCGCCGGACCAGAGTTATGCCTCCGTACCCCAAGGCCTTGGCCTCGCTGGCCGCGGTCAGGCGTCGCGTGCGCTCGTCCAGCATGGGCCAGATCGCGCGAAATTTCGCTTTCAGCTGGGCCAGAGTGTTCACTCCCCAGCAGAATAATGCAAATCACCGCGCTCACCTGGTTACGATAGGGGTACCTTTATTTATTTATCGCCCTAACCCGACACCAGCAGGTTGGTCGTCACTGTGACGCAGAGAGAACTAAACTTTATGCCAATGATCGTGCTCGTGCCATTACGATTGCGCGGAAACGCGGCAGCATCAAACTTGATTCCCTGGCGTTGCGAGCGAACAGCCATGAGTCGGTGTGAGCCGGTTGACTTCCCTGTCTGAATCTTGACGGCAAGCTTGTCACTCCACGTTGTTTTCGTAAGGTTGAACGTACCCGGAGAATCCCGCAAGCACACTAGAAGCAAGAGTTACGCGCGCTCACAAGGGGTCGGAAGAAACTCAAGCTCGATGGTACCGTAGGTGCTTCTACTTCGTAGCAGATGCACCAGAAGAAACTGGGAAGACCGCTTGCGTTTGCTGTCTGCAAAGGAAACCACAAGATCCGCGAGGTCGGACCTACATGCATGTAATCTTGTGTCTCGTGCCTCGATCCAGTCTATATCACGTTATGTCTTGACGTTAATAACTGCAGCTAACTCCATTTCAGTGGTTCAGTCATGGACGTCACGTTTCATGAGCAAATAGAAGCAACTCTCTCACGCTTAAACCGGGACTTGCAGACGCTGCGCCAATGCAACCTTGCGCTCATTCGTGCAAACGACGAACAGCAGCTCTCGGAATCGATCTGTCGGATCCTCGTCGAATCCAGAGGTCTCAGAATGGCCTGGGTGGGCTACCGCAGCGACGATTCGCACAAGACGGTGCGCCCAGTCGCACACGCCGGCTTTGACCAGGGGTATGTGCGGGAGTTACGCGCGACGTGGGGAGACAGCGAGCGCAGCCAAGACCCCACAGGAATCGCAATTCGAACGGGAAGACCTTCATGGAGCAGCGATATTGTGTTGGATCCCAAATTCGAGCCGTGGAAAGAGGCTGCCCTTGCACGGGGCTATGCGTCCAGTCTCTCCCTTCCGCTCGCCTCCGCACAAGAAGTCTTCGGAATGCTGTCTCTGTACTCAACCGAAGCTGGAACGTTCAACGAAAATACTTTCACCCAGTATCGCGAGTTCGCGGACAATCTCGCCTATGGACTCAGCGCGTTGCGCACGCGGCAAGAGCGTGCGCAAGTGGAGGAGACACTGCGGCGCAGCGAGGCGTTTGGCCAGATCCAGGCGCTGGAACAGCTGGACGAAGAAAATCTCGGCCTCCGGGAGCGGGCCGATCAGGCTTCCACGTTTGAGGAGATTGTCGGAGATTCGTTTGCTCTCCGGGAAGTTTTAGCTCGTGTCGCCAAAGTTGCTCCGAGTGATTCAACGGTGCTGATTACTGGCGAGACCGGCACGGGCAAGGAGCTCATCGCTCGCGCCATTCATAAACGTTCGTCTCGCTCATCGCAGGCCTTTGTCAGTGTTAATTGTGCTGCCATTCCTTCCTCTCTGATCGCTTCCGAGCTTTTCGGCCATGAAAAAGGCTCGTTTACAGGAGCGCTGCAGAAGCGCATCGGGCGATTCGAATTAGCCGAAGGCGGCACCATCTTCCTGGATGAAATCGGCGACCTGCCCGTCGAGACTCAAGTTGCTCTTCTCCGAGTTCTTCAGGAACGAGAATTTGAGCGCATCGGGGGAAACCGTCCGATTCCCGCGAATGTGCGGGTGATTGCCGCGACCAACCGCGACCTGAACGTCGCGATCAGCAACCGGCAATTCAGGGCCGATCTTTTTTATCGTTTAAATGTTTTCCCGATTGAGCTGCCCCCGTTGCGCGAACGCAAGGAAGACATTCGCCTGCTGGTCGCCTATTTCGTCGAGCGCTACGCCGAAAAGCTCGGCAAGAGAATACAGAACATCGATCGGAAAACGTTGGAGCTGTTTGGCTCTTATACATGGCCTGGCAACATTCGCGAACTGCAGAACGTTGTGGAGAGATCGTTGATCTTGTGCGAGCATGGGATCTTCTCCGTAGACGAAAATTGGCTGCCCAAGAGTGCCGCCTCCTCCCCTCCTGAACAACAAGCAACTCCCCTGACCGAAAAGGTCCTCGATTACGAAAAGGACATGATCGAGAAGGCCCTCGCGTCAAGCAAAGG
>DATLKS010001032.1:0-1637 GCA_035538255.1 Terriglobales bacterium | reverse complement strand
TTCATCGACCAATGGGTCAACGGCTTTGAGGAGTACAAGAAGTCGCTTCAACCGTACACAATGGATTTCGCTGAGAAGCGAACCGGAGTTTCCGCCGGAACACTTAAGCAGATAGCCCAGGAAATCGAGAAGGCCGACGGTGTTTGTATGCTGTGGGCCATGGGCGTCACCCAGCATTGCGGAGGTTCTGACACTTCAACATCGATTTCTAATCTGCTTCTGCTCACTGGGAACTACATGCGACCGGGCGCCGGAGCTTATCCGATGCGCGGCCACAACAATGTGCAGGGAGCCAGCGACTTTGGTTCGATGCCCAACGTCTACTCTGGCTATCAGAAAGTCACCGATCCCGAGGCGCGCTCAAAATTCGAAGCAGCCTGGGACGTTCGGCTGCCGGGCGAACCTGGGCTCGACAATCATGAGATGATCCGCGCCGTTCATGAAGGCAAACTCAAGTGCATTTACCTCAAGGGCGAAGACACCATCACGTCAGATGCGAACGCGGACGATGTCAGCGACGCGCTCACAAATCTGGAATTTCTGGTGGTTCAGGATGTGAACTTCTCGGCAACAGCCCGCTATGCCGACGTGGTGTTGCCCGCGTCTCCGTCGCTTGAGAAGGATGGCACGTTCGTGAACACTGAGCGTCGTATTCAGCGCCTATACAAGGTCTTTGAGCCGTTGGGCGAATCGAAGGCCGATTGGGAGATCATTCAGCTGATCGCCAACCGCCTGGGAGCCAATTGGAATTACAAACACCCGTCTGAAATCATGGACGAAGTCGCTTCACTCAGTCCGATCTTTGCCGGGGTCAACTACGAACGGCTCGAAGGATACAAATCGCTGCAGTGGCCTGTTGCCAATGACGGCGCCGATTCCCCTGTTCTCTTTCGAGAGAAGTTTCCATTTCCCGACGGGAAGGCAAAATTCCACCCGGTGGAGTGGATTGAGCCCTGCGAAGAAGTCAGCGAGGAGATGTCGCTCCACGTCAACAACGGCCGGCTGCTCGAGCATTTCGAGCAGGGGTCAATGACCTATCGCTCTGCAGGAATCAGACAGATGACGCCGAGCATTTTTGTCGAGGTTTCGCCCGAACTGGCGCGCGAGCGGCATCTCGAAGACGGCAGCATTGTGAATTTGCGAAGTCCGCACGGAGAAGTCACGGTACCAGTGGTCATCACCGACCGCGTACAGCGAAATCAACTTTATATGCCGATGAATTCGGCAGAGCAGGCGGTCAATCACCTCACGAGCTCAAATGTCGACCGCGCCACGCATACACCCGCGTTCAAGGAAGTCTCTGTTACGATGACCGTGCTCTCCCACAAGGGGCCGAACCCGCTTCCGCCCGGCAATTTTCGCCACGGGCATCCCACGCCCCAAATGGGCGTCGAAGTCGAACGGAAGTGGGAGCTGCCGGACTATTCCGTCCCTGGAACTCGTCCGAAGGACAAACTTGTTCAGCTTCAAACGACGCGGTAGAGACTCTTCGAACGGAATATGAAGCATGTATGGTTCACCCTTCGTGCCACGCGGCGGGTCCATCCCCGGCCTCATGATCGATGAGCGCGCATAACCCACGCCGCACGAATTCCGTTGTGGCACCGTAGACAAGATGCGCAGCCAGAGGTGTGGCC
>DATLKS010001031.1:0-1855 GCA_035538255.1 Terriglobales bacterium | reverse complement strand
TCTCCGGGCCGTGCGCGGAGATAGGCTTCCGTCGAAGCGACATCCCCCTCGAAGGCGCGACCGTTCACACCGATAATGCGGTCGCTGGCGCGTAAACCAGCGCGTTCGGCGGGGCTGCCCTTCTCGACATCCTCTACCGATTGCGAGTGCGTTCTCGGGTCGTAATTCGCGGGGTGAATCTTGTTAAAGCCGAGCTCTACTTTTGGGCGCTGACGGACGGCGTACATCCAGATAGAACCATAGGCGATCGCAACCACGGCCAACAAAGTCCCCAATGTCGCCAGCAGCGGTTTTTGAAGGGATGAGCGAAACATGGCTTTATATTTCCGCCCGAGTGCCCAAGCAATCGCCATCTAACTCAGCATTTCATCTGTATAATACTCAGCCTGCCTGATCGTATCCGGGATTGAACAGTTTCATGCGGTTCGAGTTATCCTGCCACTATTCGATCCCCGCCAAGAAACTGAACCCATGCCGCTTTAGCCCAATGGACTCATAGAAGGCGTGCGCCTTCTCCCGGCTGATTCCGCTCGACAGGACGAACTTGTAGCAGCCCGCTTCCCGGCACCTCTCCTGCGCATGCTGGATCAGAGCGCGTCCAATTCCATGACCCTGGTGTTCCGGGGAGACCGCTACATCCTCGACTACGCCCGATCGCCGCCCGCGCTTGGCGAGGTTGTCCATGATCAGCAGGGCATAGCTGGCGACGATCTGCCCTCCGGCAATGGCCACGAAAAAACGGTAATTGGGGTATCGGGAAAACACGGCAAAGTGGGCCCGGGCTTCTTCCGCTGTAAACGACGTTCCCTCCTCGATCCCGGCGCTTCGATAGATAGCCACGATTGCGGGAGCATCGGCAGAGGTCGCTTCGCGGATGATGACGTCAACCATAAGGCTCCATACTATCGTCTCGCCTGGGCGCACGCGGATCAACTCTCGAGGCAGGTGGCCCTCACAGCACGATCGACTAAGAGCGCCGCTCGGCAGCCGACGACAAAAGGCTCCGCACACAGCGACACTTCTCCCCAATCAGGTCGAGAAGAGCTTGCCCGACGAAGAGAGCAGGCCGAACAGCTGTTCGAAGGTCAGGCTTCGCGTGAGGCACAGTATCCTGACCATCTAGGCTTGTTATAAGTCCCCCCCCAATTACCGGACAGGTACGAACAATTCAGAAATTATCGGCTAACGACGAGAACGGGAGATCTGCGCTTGGTCAGCCAGAATCTCCCGCGGTGATGTTCTTGGCTTCATGCGTGCAACACCAAGCTGCTGGTGTTTGCGTGCTCTTGAGCGCTCTGTGTCCGAAAGACGCGAGCTTCGTCAGAACCATTCGCCAGCTGGCCTCGTTGTCCTCAAGTAACACTCCGTCGGTAGCCCATTCTAGTAAGTGTCAGCCGGTGCGCACTCACCCAGATCCTAGCTCCTTCAACCGCGTTATACTCCTAGCTGCAGCCACGCTAAGCTAGTGGCCAAACCAACCCAGGACCGGGTGCCGGAATCACTCAAAGGCTGGCACGAGATCGCCGCCTATCTCGGGCAATCGGTCTCAGTTGCTCAGCGTTGGGCGGCCGAATCGGGAATGCCGGTCGAGAAGCGCGGGCGCTATGTATATTCCTCGCGCGAGCAATTGAATCGCTGGCTCGGGCGCGAGTCTCTCGGGGATCCTGTCCGCATCGCCACCGAGGAGACCGACCTCGGGGCTGAACTGAGGCGCGGATTGTCCTTTATCCGCAAACAGCCTCGCAGGCCAGCCGGCAAAAAGCCGGTGTAATCCCGCTCCGGCAACGTCTCTCGCATGCGGGTGTGCGTGGCCAAGCTGATCCTCTCTCGCAACCCAAGCTTCCGCTGTTAGAAT
>DATLKS010001030.1:0-1839 GCA_035538255.1 Terriglobales bacterium | reverse complement strand
TGCCATTGTCGCCGCCAGCACGGCGCACAACTACCGCGATCTATCGTCCGCCTGCGATGCACCCTTGGCGCAGAGCCTATGGTGGAATGCCGATCCAGAGGCACAACGCGCAATGGTGAAAAAGTTTGCGGCGGCGGGGGCGGTGGAAATGTGGAAAGCGCCAAAACCGCGCTTCCCACATTTCCACCGCACGGCTGCTGCTGCTGTCTTGCTGACGAAGAGTTATCGAACAAACGGGGGCATTTCTATCTTGGTAAGGACGGGGACATTTCTAATCTGGTATGACACCACACGAAGCAGTCATTGTTTGCTGATTGCCCCAGGTTTGTTACACTGTCCCGCCGTTAGGAGCAATGCAGGACAGGAGACCACTTTCATGAAACTTACAAAGCATCTTTCCATTCTCGTAGCGCTAGTGCTGATAGCAACCTTGGGTTACGCACAGGCAGCGGATTCGGCCGGCGGAAGTTCGAGTCAGACCTCCAACGCTTCGACCAAATCGAAGAAGAAAAGCACAAGCAGCAGCTCGGATACGGCTGCGAGCAAAAGCAAGAGCGCAAGGCTCGACATCAATACTGCGAGCAAGGATGAACTAAGCGCGCTTCCCGGCATCGGCGATGCATATTCGCAGAAGATCATCGACGGCCGTCCATACAACGCTAAGAATGACCTGGTGCGCAAAAAGATTATTCCGCAATCGACCTATGACGGCATCAAGGACCAGATCATCGCCCACCGCACGACGGCATCCGCCAAGAAGGGTGGCAGCAAGGCTCAGTAGAGCAGGTGACAGGGAACGGGTTGCAGGGGACAGGTTGCGTTCAAGCCTGTCCTATTTTTGTTTCCGAATACCTGCAACTCTGAGGCGCAATAACAGTTCCTACTTGTAGGTGGCCACCTCACGAGTGACTCGGGTTGTGAATTCCGACATCCCTGAATCTAGCGGGCGTCACAACATGAAACATCGAATAGCGATTTGGGCGAGCCTGGGATTTCTCATTGCATGCGGCTGGGGTTGTACACGTTCGCTACGCCTCCAGCACAGCTCATAATGGCACTGAGAACACCAATGGTTAAGGTCCTGCTCTCCGTAACCTGCCCTCTGTCGTTTGCTTGTCGCTCTTTGGCTTTGCCTTTTTGGTCGGTTCCTCCGATTAATGCCGTAACGTATGCCGCCATCGGCCTAGCTGTAGAAGTATCGCGCCGGGATTTTGCGTCCGGCTGTCGCAGTTTAATGTCGAGCTACCGGGCGGCGAGCTACTCCTGAAAACCGGACTGTCAGTTCGTATTCCCCTGTACCCCGTCTAGTATTCCCTGTACCCTATACCCAGAGGTTTTCGATTGCCGCGGCCTGTGGCATACCTGGTGGCGGCGACGGTGCCGGAACGAATGATCGACCGGCCGAGGGTGCGAGGGGAAACGCTTGCGCCTCCCGTTTGGAAAGGAAACCGGCACCGATTCTCAATATCGGTGTCATTCCCTTTCCTGCGACTAATTCGAATCCTCTACATCGGCCTGGTTCTCTAATCGACTGCGAGATGCCGCTACAGGACAAATTCGGGCGCGCGATCACTGACCTGCGCATATCCATCACCGACCGCTGCAACTACCGCTGCGTCTATTGTCGAACTGGTAACGAGGGCGCGCAGTACGTGGACCTGAAGCTCGAGGAATATTTGCGCATGGTTCGCGTTTTGGTCGAATTGGGAATTGAGAAGGTCCGCATTACTGGAGGCGAACCGCTGCTTCGCCGTGGCGTGGTCGATTTCGTGCAGCAGCTCTCATCTCTGCGTACCATAGCAGGCAAGAAACTTGACATCGCCATCACTACTAACGGCC
>DATLKS010001029.1:0-3930 GCA_035538255.1 Terriglobales bacterium | reverse complement strand
GTATTTGTTTACCGTGTGGGTACGCGGGGTGATGACTAGGACCTGAAAACCGCTGGACAAATTCCACTACTTCGGCTAGTTTAAGCTGCGAGAGTTGCAGCATGACGTGGCCGAAGAGCCTCAATGCCGCCGGCATTATTGAAAGTCTGAAGCGCAAGATCTGCTCCTTGCAGGAGCGGTGGCGTCGTACTCGGCAAGAGAACGAACAGTTACGGAAAGAAAACGAAGAATTGCGGGAGGAGCAGCAACGCCTGTATCAGGAACGGGAACGGTTGCGGGAAGAGCTGAATAAGCTGAAGCGCCAACTGGAAGAAGCGCAACGCGCCCATAAACGACAGGCGGCTCCTTTTTCGCGGGGCAGGCGGAAAGCCAATCCGAAACCACCGGGGCGCAAGTCCGGCATGGCCTACGGTCGGCGTCACAGTAAGGCCATTCCCGAGCACGTCGATGAAGTGATTCCCGTGTCGTTACCGCCGCACTGTGATTGTGGGGGTGTACTGGAACTGGAGAAGGTGGAATCGCAGTACCAGCAGGAAGTGGTGCGCAAAACGATTTGGCGGCGCTTCGATATTGCCATCGGTCGCTGCTGCAGATGCCGCAAGCGCGTGCAAGGGCGAGATCCCCAGCAGACTTCGGATGCGCTGGGAGCCGCCGCCGTGCAACTGGGTCCGGAGGCCCTGGCGTTGGCCGTCAAGATGAACAAGGGCCTAGGCATGCCGCATGGCGATGTAGCGGCGGTGTTGCAGGACAGTTTTGGTTTGCGGGTGCAGCGCAGCACGATCTGCCGAGCGGTGGAGCGAGTGGCGCGCCGGGGGGAACCCACCTGGCATGCTCTGCGCGATGCGGCACGCCGCTGCCTGCTGAATGCCATGGATGAGACCGGCTGGAAGGTAGAAGCCCAACTGCGCTGGTTATGGGTGGTGGTGAGTGAGCAGGTGACTTTCTGCGACATTCTGCCGGGACGAAGTTTTGAGGAAGCCGCTTCGCTGCTGGGCGCCGATTACGACGGCACACTCACGCACGATGGCTGGGCCGTGTACTACAAGTTTTTGCGTGCGGGACATCAAAGCTGTATCGCCCATCTGCTGCGCCGTTGCCGCGACATGGCCGTGGCCGCTTCTCCAACGACAGCCCGCTTTCCGCTGACCGTGAAAACTATCCTGGAAAAAGGCTTGGCCTTACGCGATCGGTATCAGAAGCGGGAGATCTCGCAGCACGGGTTGTGGACGGCTACGGGACGGTTAGAAGCCGAGTTGGATCGCCTGTTGGTCCGCTCGTATCGCGATTCCGCCAATCGTAGGCTGGCGAAGCATCTGATTCGGGAGAGGCCGTACCTGTTTACCTTTCTTTATTGTCCGGGACTGGATGCGACCAATAATGCCGCCGAGCGCGCCTTGCGACCGCTAGTGGTAGCGCGCAAGAACTGGGGTGGGAACCGAACCGAGAAAGGAGCTCGTACGCAAGCCGTGTTAACTAGCATTCTGGCCAGCGCACGCCAGCAGCGCAAGAACCCGCTGGATGTGCTGATCGAATTACTGGTGAGTAAGGATAAGACCAAGAACTTGGCTCTGCTGCCGGGCACTCGCGCCGCCCCGCAAGAGGGCTCCGCGACTGCCTCACCTGAGACTGCGGTAGCGCATTCGTCGTCCCGGGCAGAGGCGAGCGATCCGCTCGAGTCGATTGCAAGTTATGTGCTGCCGAGCTTGGTGGGCGGCGCTGCGGCAGCCATTCCGGCGACCCAGTCATGAGTATAGATTTTCACCCTTCTCCCGCAGAAGACCGGAGGAGTGTACCGGTCTCGTTGCGCTTCTGTGGACGCATCTTTAGCGGGCATGAGCTCGAGCTGATCGGGGAGATTGCACGGGATTGCGGTGGTTTGGCAGTCACGGAAATCGCCCGTACCGTCTGCGAGCTGCTGGAATGGAAGCGGGTCAAGGGAGGACTGAAAGATCAGGAATGCCGCCAGCTACTGGAACATCTGTGCCAGCAGGGATGGCTGACACTGCCCTCGGTGCGAAACTCTGGGCCGCGTGGCCCGCGGCAGATCCCGCTGAGTGAAGCCAGTGCCCCGCAACCCAGCGTGGAAGGAAATGCGGGAGAGTTCGGACCGCTGCAGTTCGAAGTTGTGGAGAACCGTAAGCAAAGCCAATTGTGGACGGAACTGATCGAGCGCCACCATTACTTGCGCTACCGTGTACCAGTGGGAGCAAACCTGCGTTATCTGGTACGCTCCGGACAAAGTGGCGGATCTGTGCTCGCCTGCTTGTTGTGGTCCTCCCCCGCTTGGAAGATGGCGGCCCGCGATCAGTGGATTGGTTGGAAGGCGGAACAACGAGTGCGCAATCTGCAGTTGATCGTGAATCAGAGTCGTTTCTTGGTGCTACCCTGGGTGCGGGTCAAAGGATTGGCGAGCAAGCTTCTGGCGCAAAGCGCGCGCCAACTTCCGGCCGACTGGGATCGTCGCTATGGCAACCGACCCTTGTTACTGGAAACCTTAGTGGATGCACAGCAATTCCGTGGGACTTGCTATCGCGCCGCGAACTGGATCCGAGTCGGACAAACCGCGGGACGCGGTCGCATGGACCGAGAGCACAAAGCTCATGGCGAAGCGGTCAAAGATATCTACCTTTATCCATTGACGCGTAATGCGCGGCAGCTCCTATGCGCTTAAGATGGAGGAGAACTATGTCGGCGAAAAACAACGCAGTACCACCGGAAATCTATCAGCTTAAGGTCACTCTGCTGGGCACGAGACCGCCGATCTGGCGCCGCCTGTTAGTGCCCTCAGACCTAACTCTGGCGCAATTGCACGATGTGCTGCAGGTTGCGATGCGGTGGCAGGAGAGCCACATGCACGAATTCAGTGCCGGGGGCCGACACTTCGGACGGCCTAATCCAGAAGACCGGCTTATGGGAATGCCACCGGTCGAAGATGAGCGCCGAGTTCGTCTTTCGAACGTGTTGCAGAGAATTAGCGCAAAGGTTATCTATACGTACGATCTTGGCGATAGCTGGGAGCACAGCATTGTTCTCGAGAAACGCCTTCCAGCCGCTCCCGACATGGCATATCCAATATGTATCGACGGCCGACTCGCCTGTCCCCCGGAGGATTGCGGCGGCATTCCAGGCTTTTACGATCTGTTGGATGCTCTTAGAGATCCCACGCACGAGCAGCACGATGAATTGCAGAATTGGGTCGGCGATGACTACGATCCCGAAGCATTTTCCATCGAAGATGTGAACCGAATGCTTCGGCATTTGCGCCCGCGCCGAATCGCAACCTCGCGAAGACGGCTACTGGCTCGGTAAACAAATACCTCGGTTCCAACTGCTGGCGGAGATACGCATCAATGTCATGCACAGTAAAGGTCATAGGAAGTAGCCTCACTGTGTGGGATGAGAATCGGCCTTAAAAAGCTTGCCGGTCGTCACGCACTTTCCGTGACAGGTAAGGCTTCCGATGCCGGCGTGGTATCGCGGTCGGATTGAGCCTTGGACGGCCCTGTCTGACTCTTAGGGAGACTCTGATTAAGTTCTATCTTTCCACAAGAACGGCAGGATAAAGTCGGGCCAGATGAAATCTGAAATCAAACAGAGGACACTGGCGATGATGACTGGCTTCGAACGGTACTCGAAGAAAACGCGGCGGGCCATGTTTTTGGAAGAAATGCAGCAGGTGGTGCCGTGGCAGAAACTGTGTGCGCTGATCGAACCGTACTATCCGAAAGCGGGGAACGGGCGTCGTCCGGTGGGAGTGGAACGGATGCTGCGGATTTATTTTGTGCAGCAGTGGTTCAATCTGTCGGATCCTGGGGTGGAAGAGGCGCTGTACGATTCGGCGACGCTGCGCGCATTTGTGGGCGTGGACTTGGGCTGCGAGCCGGTACCGGATGAGACCACGGTATGTAAGTTTCGTCATCTGCTGGAAGA
>DATLKS010001028.1:0-3567 GCA_035538255.1 Terriglobales bacterium | reverse complement strand
GGTGCAAGTCGCGGTATCAGAATGACAGTTCCCCGCATCCTCTGTGTAGATGATGACCCTAGAATCAATGAGTTAAATCAGATTGTGCTCACGCGTGCCGGATACGAGGTGGAGATCGCCACTTCGCCGGCAGATGCCCTGGACCGCTTCCAGGCAGGCGGCTTCGACCTGGTGATCACTGACCTCTTCTCTTCGCAATCGAGCGATGCGGCGTTCATAGCCAAGCTGCGCAGTCTCTCGCCGTCCGTGCCCGTCATCATCGTCAGCGGAAATCACAATCCTCCACTGGAAGTTCTCAAACAAGCCGACGCGTTCGTGCAGAAGGCCTACTCTCTGAACGCACTGAAAGACTCAGTGCGTGAAGTGCTGTTGAGAGAAAAATTGAGACGCATCGGATAAGTAAGCAGGAGCAAAAGCAACATCCGACGCGGATCACGCGCAACGCTTCTCGCGCGGAATACAGATTGAAGCGAAGTTCGAGGCGTATCGGCACGCGAGGTTACTCCTTTGTACGCGTAATCCGCGTCAGGTTGTTAAAGATCTGTCCTTAGCCTTCTTCGGCGAACTCGCGCAGCTCCGGATAGTGGTCGAGCAACGTGCTCGGCGCCTTCACTTTTTCGTGCTTGAGCATCTGCTTCAGCTCCAGAGCGTTAACTGCTGCTTTACCCTTGTAGTGGTTATTGGTCACGGCGAAGGTCTTTTCCACCTTCTCGCCCAGGCGTTCGATCTTCTCTTTCCAGGGTTCGAGCTGCTTGGCAGTGTAGAGGTAGTTGTAACGATCATCGCGGTTGTCAGATTGGAACCACTCTTTGTAATTGCGCCCGTGAAGACGGACGTAACCGATCGGCGAAGTTGCGTGCTCAGTGGCGCGCACCGAACGACCAAGCCACGGCTGGTCGATATTGCAGAACGCAACCTTCTGCGCCGCGAATTGGGCAAGAATCTCGGGCGCATCCCAGGTCGCGTGCCGGACTTCGGCTACTAGCGGGTACGCGCGGAACCGCTTGATGAGCGTTTGCAGGTAATCGCGGTTTTCCTCGGTGTTTTTAAATGAGATTGGGAATTGGATCAGCAGTGCGCCCAGTTTATTTTGCGAGGCGATGGAATCTAATCCAGCTTTGGCGTTCGCTTCATCCTCTTCAATCGGATTGATGGTTGCGGCGGAAGTCGATTGTAGTGCCGCGCCAGGAGCGTGCGTAAAACTGCGAAATAGTTTCGCTGTGAACTCGAATTTTGGATTCACCTCGGCTACGAGTTCGCACCACTGTTTTCCGGTTTTGGGCCGGATGTGTCCGTAGAACGACGTGTTGATCTCGCAACAATCGAAGTACTGCGCCAAAAACTGAAGCGGATGTTGCTTTTTCTTCAGCCCCTCGGGATAAACAATTCCTTCCCAGTCTTTGTAGGAAAAACCTGCCGTGCCGATCAGAATCTGGTTGTTCGCGTCTGCCACTGGAAATAGCTTACGCTGCGCAATGCAAACGCCGCTTTGCGCCAAGCATCAGAGGTCTGATGAACGTCGCTGACTCGATTACGGACACAGGTTCCGGTCTTCGGGAGGAGGAGTTCGAATGCCAGTATAGAAGGGCGCCAGGACCAACAAGACCAAGCGCAGCAGTGCGCGAAAGAAAGGTGGAGAGCGCAAGACGAGCACGAGCCGCAGGAAGAGCCGTACTCGTCCTCACAGAGAGCCAGAGCTATAGGCTGAATCCGCTTACCAAACTCCCTTATCGCTGCCCGTGATCCTGTACGCCACGGCCGCTGCCGATGCGAGATAGGGAAGCAAGCCCAGGCGCAGCGTTCCCGGAACGTCACCGCGCATGGCGGCGTGCGTGACCTGGTGAGTGTACAGGGCCGCGCCGTGAGGAAGTACTGGCACGCGCAGGAACCGGGCTCGGGTCTTGATCTCATTGCCGCCAAATCGCGCCGCCGCGAGCACAAAGGCCGGTAAGGCCAGCGGAATCCCGCGATATTGCTTGATGTGATCTGACACGACCGTCAGATATGTGGCTACTCCGGGCCAAATTCCGGCGGCTTCAGTGGCCCGCTTTAGTTCATCGAAATTCAATTCGCCTGATTCGACAATCGCGGCTGAGTTCACGATGTCGCATACGCGGAAGTAAAAGTGGCGGTACATCCGCTGCAGAGTGGCCACTACAATTCGCTCTTCCGGCGCCGGGATGCGATAGGTCTTGTCTTCTACTACTTTCAGCACACGACGAGTGACGAAGCGGCGCGCAAGCTGCGTGTGCTCGCCGGTCTGACCTAACCGCTGGATGTGCACCTCCACTGATTCCTTCAGGCCAGGAATGGCAAAGTTCCACTTGTTAGCCAGGCGGTCTCCCCAACTGCGCGGCTCGATGTGTGCATTGAATTTGCCGGTCATGACCTCGCAGATAGACTTGTCGTCAGCGGTGCTGTAAAGATCGAGGTCGTTCCCCAGATCGGGATAGTGGTCGAGAGACTTCATCACCGTCGTGGGACAATTTGCGTCTTCGAGTTCTCCGCAGATCTGCTCCAGATAAACCAGCGCGGTGGAGATTCGCTTATGCTCTTTTTCGAGTTCGTCGGCAGCCCAGGCGGCAAGTCGAGTGTCGCCATTCCGGGTGGCGCAATCGAGAACTGTATTCAGTCCCCGCACCACAACGTGATGGGAATCTGCCAGGGACAAAAACTCGGCACGTTCCACAGGCGTGAGTGCGCCGACCATATCGACGGCCCGTCCGGCCTGCGCGGGATTCAACACAAGAGTAAAAAGGGCATTCAAGTACTCAGCTTCGCGATTTAGGGAAGATGCCATCAGGCGCAAAGGACCTCAATAGAAATAAATTCGAAATGTAGGATGTGTGCTGCTGGAATCTGGTTGGACGGGGAGAGCGGCTGGCTGCCAGCAACTAGGTGCCGGCTAAGTGTTATAGCGGTGACATGCGAGCTATGCCACACAAACCTACGCTGACGGCCGGAGTGGCTGCAGTCCTCTTTATAGTTGAATTAATCGCCATAAGCTCCATCCTTATAATGAACCCTTTCCATATCCATACCTGAGCTAGCTGCCGGCAGCTAGCAGCTAGGAGCTACCTTTTGTCCCACAAAGACCTGCGTGAGTGGATCACAACACTGGAACGCGCTGGAGAACTGAAGCGCATTGGTGTTGAAGCCGATCCCATCCTGGAAGTCGCCGAGATTGCCGATCGTGTTTCGAAGTCTAAGGTGCCCAGACCGGGTGGTCCTGCTTTGCTGTTCGAAAAACTCACAGGTCATCCGGGATCGAAGCTGCTGATCAATCAGTTTGGTTCGGAGCGGCGGATGCGAATGGCCTTGGGAGTCGATTCGCTGGATGAAGTCGCCGAACGAATCCGCGACGTGCTGAACATGAAGTCTCCCGAGGGCTTCCTTGGGAAGCTGAAAATGCTGCCTATGCTCGCTGCGATGGGCAAGTTCTTTCCCAAAATGGCTCCGATGGGTCCGTGCAAGGAAGTCATTAAGAAGGACAGGTTCTCGCTTCTCGATTTCCTGATCCTGAAATGCTGGCCGCAGGACGGTGGGCGATTCATCACCTTGAGATCG
>DATLKS010001027.1:0-9158 GCA_035538255.1 Terriglobales bacterium | reverse complement strand
TCTGCATCGGCCAAGCTCAGCCGGAGCTGATGGGCTGGCATAAAGCTACCTCTGAGTTCAACGTCCTACTAGTCACGCTTACGGTTTGGGCCTTCCTCGCTTACGCGAGTACTACGCCCGCTGCTGACTTCTGCCCGGCCTTCGTGGCGTTTTACAACGCCAGTAGTCACTCAAGACAGCCACGGCAGATCTCCCGCGATAAGCTCGACCGCCTTCTCCGCGCGACCGCTGAATTTACCACCAGGGTCCTTGATGGATATGGGCTTCGCGATCGTTGGCTCGCTCGCCCAACCCCGTAGGCCTCACATCCAGTTCTTGTTCATCGGCCCGCGTCTTTGCTCCACGCCTCCTTTAGACCCCGCCTCGCGGCGGCAGCCCTTGCGCTTCGCTATCACTTCACCTCCATCAGGTTGTGAAGAGGACTCTCACCTCTAAGCTGTCGAACATGCGCGGCGTACCAAAAAAGGTCACGAAGCGTGCTCCGTGACCTTCTATTCCCTTCGTGATTTTCGTCGTAACCGACGGCCTACTGGTTAATGACTCCAGGCTGAGGCGCGTTCTTTGGAGCGCTCAGATAGCCGGTAACGCTCTTCTTATCGGCGTTGAAGACCACGACCTCGTATAACATGCGGTCACGTCCGGTATAGAACTGGAGCGGCTCGGCGACGTTGCGATCCTTCTTCTCGATGGTGCGATCGTCGGCAATCACATTCATCGTGAACTTGCCTTTCTTCGCATCCACCTTCTTCAGCTGCAAGCTCACAGTGCCCACCGGCGTCGCATGTTTGCTCTTGGTGAGGGTGAACTCGTAATAATTGCGATCGCCCTTGTGCTTAAGGACCTCGAGATCGTCGCGCGTGTGCGCAATCAATCCGCTCTGCACTCCCAGATCGCCGATCGTGCTATCGAGTTTTTTCTTCGTTGCTTCGAGATCACTTCTCGTGGCGGAGATGTCGCCTTTAGCGCCAGATAGATCTGTCTTCACGCCTCCCAAATCATTGGAGACGGCAGCAAGCTGCCTCTGGCTTTCCTGCAACTGCTTCTCAGTCTCGGCGATCTGCTTGCGCAACGCCGCCGCTCGTCCAGCAAGTTCGCGCTGCGTTTTTCCCAGCTTCATCTGGAGATCCTGGGTCGACTGCTTCAGCCCGGCTTCTGTCATGCCGAGCTGGTCCATCATCGCTTTGTTACGCAGTTCGGCACTCTGAACGACAGCTTGCTGTGCGTCTTCGACTTTGCCCAGACGCGAGCCCAAGTTGTATAGGAAGTAGCCGGAGCCGAGCACATACACCGCTGCCAGCACCATCGCAATCAAAGGCGCATTTAGGCCGCGACCGGGAACCGGCTCAGCTTCATATTGAGGATTCGATTCCACTGCTGTGCCTTGTTCGTAATCCATAATTCTCCTTGGCCGTGTCTGGCACGGTCCCAGAACCACTCGAATTCAGAGAAGCGGCTAAGTAATAGTACGGCAATAAAGGCTAAAAAGACGCTACTTTTCGGGTGACCTCCGGACAATACCCTTTCGGGAGCATGAAAAACCGCGACTTTGCCCGATACTGTGCAGGTTGACCAGAAACCATGCGGTGCAGCCTGACCGGCTCATCCCATGAAGCAGTGCTGCAACGCGCAGACCTTGAATCACCAGCGTTTATTCCCGATATGGAGTTGCGAACTTGAGCACACTGATGATGCCGGTACACCCGCCGGATTGGCCGCGTCCCAGCGGCTACTCCACTGTGATGATAGGCGAAGGGAAGCTCGTGGCCATCGCCGGCCAAATCGGATGTGATCCAATAACCGACGATGTTGTCTCCGACGACTTCGCCCAGCAAAGCCGTCAGGCCCTCGCCAACGTGCTCACCGCTCTTGAAGCTGCTGGTGGAAAGGCCGAACACCTGATCCGCCTTACCTGGTACATCACCGATCGCGACGCATTTCTCAAGAACTCCGAAAAGATCGAACGAGCTTATCGCGAGGAACTGGGCGATCATTATCCGGCGATGTCGGTCATCGTTGTCTCCGGACTGCTGGAACCACGCGCCAAAGTTCAGATTGAAGCAACGGCATTGTTACAACCCAGAACGAACACGAAGGGTACGAAGGCAAAGGCGAAGGTCGCAAAGAAATAATTTTCGTGACCTTCAAAGCGGCCTTAGTGACCTTCGTATTCGCTCTTCCGTCTTTCATCAAAATTCTCTACCTTCATTGAACGCCAGCACTTCATCCACTGGGAGTCGTGGTTTACGTGGAGAATTGCCTGGCGCGGCATGTCCCAAAGTTACCAGCATCACCGGCACATAACGGTCGGAGATGTTGAACAGTTTCTTAACCTGCTCGGGATCGAAGCCGATCATGGGACCCGTAGCGTACCCGCGAGCCTGCGCGGCGATCATCAGAGTCATAGCTGCCAGCGCACCTGAACGAATAGCTTCGTCGCGCTGAAATTGTGGGTTGTTGACGTAGGCTGCAGTTGCGCGCTGCACTCCGGCGCTAACAGCTTCCCTGCTCATCGCGCCGCGCTGAACTAACGGCGCATAGATTTTCTCCAGCTTCTCGTACCCCTGCAGATCTCCCAAAACGATGAGCGTGACGGATGCTTGTCCCACTTTGGGCTGATTGTGCGCCGCCGCTTGCAACTGTGTTTTCCTCTGGGGATCCGTCACCGCGATGAAACGCCAGTGCTGGATGTTATAGGAAGACGGGGCCTGAGTTGCATCGGCCACAATGGCTCGGATCTCTGCCTCGCTGATCGACTTGGTGGGATCGAAATTATTTATGGAAGTCCGTTCATGGATCACCGAAACTGCATCCTTCACTTGTTCTGTTGCCGTGCTCATCTCATCCCTCTCGAAATTCGCCTATAAAGAGAATGCTTGAGTCGGTGCGGCGGATGCGAAATTCGCCTGCCGCGTGAGCTTCGATTTACCATAAAGGGTTTGTGCACTCGTCAGGAGAGAACTCTGTGAATCGACGCCTTTGGATCATCATCTATCTGTGCTGGGGAAGTTGCGCCCTTCTCGCGCAGCAGGCACCTGGGAAGAAAACGTCAGCTCCACCGAAACCTCAGTCTGCGCTCGTGGATCGCGTGGGCGACACCGGATTTGTCCAAGTCAAGGCGGACAGCTTCCGCGCGCTCACTCGTCAGCAGCAAACTCTTGCGTACTGGTTGTATCAGGCGGCCGTCGCAGTTGATCCGATCATCTACGATCAGCTCTCGGCTTATGGATTACGTGAAAAGCGATTGCTCGAGGAAATCATCGCGCACCGCCAGGGCATCGATGCCGCAGCAATCAAAAAGATTACCGATTACGCCAAGCTTTTCTGGGCGAATCGCGGCAATCACAATGACCTCACGGCGCAAAAGTTTCTTCCTGCCTTTACTGCAGAAGAGCTGAAGCGCGCAGCATTGACTGCACAAAAGAATGGCGCTTTCAGAAATACATATGCCGACCTTCCACCGCTGGCAGACGAAGCTGCTCTGAACAAAGAACTCGACGACCTGAACGCCTCGCTATTCGATCCCAATTTTGAACCGATGGACACAGCCAAGAGCCCTTCCGGCGGCAAGGACATCGTTCAGGCAAGCTCTAACACTTTCTATCCTGGCTTGTCGTTGAATGATCTCAAAGATTTCAAGGAGCAGCATCCGCTCAATTCCCGCGTCGTGCGCGGCGCTGACGGCAAACTTGAAGAGCAGGTCTATCGCGCCGGCACTCCCGACGGGAGCGTTCCACCCGGACTCTACGCGAGGTATCTCAAGCGTGCCAATGAGTACCTCGCGAAGGCGCAGGCAGTCGCCGATCCCAAGCAAGCGGAAGTGATTGGTGATCTGATTCGCTACTACCAGACCGGCGATTTTAACGACTGGCTGAAGTTCGACACCGATTGGGTCCAGGACAACTCCTCGGTCGATTTTGCCAATGGCTTCATTGAGGTCTATCGCGATGCACGTGGAGCAAAGGGGAGCTCGCAAAGCTTTGTCAGCGTCACCGACAAGAAGGTCACTGACGCGATGACCAAATTGGCACAGAACGCCGAGTACTTCGAACAGAAAGCGCCATGGGACGAGAAGTACAAGAAGACCGCGTTCAAACCTCCTGTTGTCAAGGCCGTCGAGACGCAGATTGAAACCGGCGATTTCCACGTGACCACGGTCGGCGACAATCTCCCAAATGAAAATGAGATCCACGAAAAATACGGCACGAAGAACTTTCTCTTTACCGGCAGCAGCCGTGCGCTAACGGATGCGTCAGGAACCGCTGCGGCGAAGGAGTTTGATCCAGATCAGGAAACCCTCGCACGTGACATTAAATATGGCAACGAAGCTCGCGATCTTTTTACCGCGATGCATGAAGTTATCGGACACGGCTCAGGCAAGCTGAGCGATCGGCTGAAGAGTGGTGCCGAGCCTTATCTGAAAGAGTACTTCTCAACTCTTGAAGAAGGGCGCGCGGATTTGATGGCGCTCTGGAACGCCTTCGATCCCAAACTGAAGGAACTCGGGCTGATCACGAATCAGGAGGAAGTGGCGAAAGCCATGTACGACTCTGCGGCGATCATCGCTTTGACTCAGCTTCGGCGGATTCCCAAGGGCGACAGCATCGAAGAAGATCATGAACGTGATCGGGCATTGATCGAAGGTTATATCAAAGACAAAGTGCCGGGATCGATCGAACAATTCGACCAAGACGGGAAAACGTACATTCGCGTAAAGGACTACGATCTCATGCGCAAAGGCGTCGGCATGTTGCTGACCGAGATCATGCGCATCAAAGCTGAGGGTGATTACGAAGCGATCAAGGCGCTGGTGAACAAATACGCTGTGCACTTCGATCCAGCTCTGCGCGATAAGGTAGTGGCGCGCTACAAGAGGCTGAATCTGCCAACGTACTTCACGGGAGTGTATCCAACACTTACATCGAGTGGATCAGGCAAAGCTATCAGAGTGCAGATGAGTTATCCACGGGATCCAGTCAAGCAATATCTATCGTTCGGATCGATGTACGACGAAGGGTTGCAAAAATAACGTGGAGAGCCGGCGGAAGCAGGGAATGCGAACCGGATTACTTCCTGTTTGCCGACCATTCGGGAACGGCGTGCCCAGCGGATACCTGTTGTTCCTATTTCGGTTTCGGCTCACTGGACGGCGGTACGATCCCTTTGGTTCGTAAGTAGACCACTAAATTGCCGTAATGTTCTAGGTTATGCGACGCATTGAACCACAAAACTCCAAGGCGGTTGCGCTCCTGGCCAAAAGCCTTGACGGCCTCATGGGCATTCTCGTCGTTGAGCGCCGCGTAAGCCCGACTACAGTAGGAAAACGCTTCGCGCAATGCTGAAGTCAATTCGGCCTTCGTGGTTTTGCTTTTTTCGATATTCGCAGACGGGTTACTCTCGCCCAGAACAGACGAACAGAAGAGATAGTTTGCGTCAGCAACGTGGCCAAGGATTTCGCCAAACGATCGGACGCCAGGATCCGGCCTGAAGCCGTATTCTCCTTCCGGCATTTTCTCCGCGGCGCTCGTGATCCAGGATGTAACCTGTGTTTGGACCAATTTAGGATAGCCGCTCATCGTCTTCAGGTCAGGAGTTTGCGACACCGCAGTCCCAGTCAAGATAATCAATACCGCAAGAAATTTCATCGGCAGATATTAGCGCGCTGCCTTCGAGCCGATTACGGGCTAGTCGGACGCAATATTTATGAGCGATTACTCGTATCGCAGTGCCACTATCGGATCCACTTTTGCCGCGCGGTTTGCAGGCACAAAGGCAGCAATACTTCCCACCAGCGCGACTGCGCATACGGCGAGCACGAAGCTGAAAGCGTCAAACGCAGAGACCTGATACAACATCGAACCGATGAACCGGGCACAGCCGAATGCAACCGGAAGTCCAACGACAATGCCCACCGTGCTGATCAGCAGGCTTTCCTGCATGATCATCCAGATCACCTGCGCGCGTTGCGCGCCAAGAGCCATTCGCATCCCGATCTCAGTCGTACGGCGATTTGTGCGATAGGCCAGCGTGCCGTAGAGACCGGTGGCAACCAGAAGAGCGGCGAGGACACCAAAAAATCCAGCGAGACGGGCGAACATCGCGGGCTGCGAATACGACAGCGCAAATTCGGCTTGCTGGGTCACCGGATCTTCCAGCGGAACATTTGGGTCTATCTCGTGCATGGCCTTTGCGATTGTCGGCAGGAGCGCGAGCGGGCGCGCATCAGATCTGATCTCGATCTGAAACGTCTGCCCGCCGTTCATTTTCTGCAGAGCGGGGTAGTACGCCATTGGCAAGTGCTGTTCCGATACACTCCTGTACTTGCTGTCTCTGACCACTCCCACAATGGTCCGACCTCCCTTGAGCTTGTGGCCCAGCGGGCTTGTGTTCGGCAGAAAGCGCTTGGCAAAGGTTTCATTCACGACAACGACGGGGGGAGATGCGGGCGTGTCCGCGTCAGAAATATCGCGGCCCTGGAGGATGGGTACGCCCAGGACGTGAAAGCAGTCTGGACCCACGTCGTTGGTAGTGATTGTTCCCCTTGACCCAAACCGATCTTGCAGATTGACGCCATCGAGAACTTCACCGTGCCTGCTACCCCAACCCGAGCCGAGGCGGTGATCCATCATAGTTACGCCCTGCACACCGGGCAGCGCGCGCATTCGATCGAGCAGGTTGCGAAAGAAGGCGAGTGTTTCCTCGGCTGTATGCGTATGCTGAGGAGTCACTCCGAAGACCAGGAGGCCCTCGGTTTTCATCCCCAAGTCCTGCGTCTGGTACTTGCGGAGCGTGCGCAACAGCAGGCCGGCGGCGATCAGCAGCAGAAGACAGATCGCCACTTGTGAGGACATGAGAAAGCGACCACTAATCCTGCGTCGTCGGCCGGGCGTCAGGCCGGAGCTCGTGGCCCTCAGAACACCGGAAATCGGGGCGCGCAACGCGATCCACAACGGCGCCAGGCCGAACGCGAGAGCTATCACCGCCGAGACCGCCAGCGTGAACGACAGAACGTTGCGGTCCGGGTCCAGCCCGCTTTCGATTCGTGACCAGGCGGCCAACGCACGCGTGGCGAAGACCGCAAAAATCCAACCGAATGCTGCTCCTGCCGCAACCAGGAGAGAGCTTTCCGTCAGGAGCTGACGAAATACATGCAAGCTGTCAGCGCCGATCGCCATCTTGAGACTGAATTCGCGCTGCCGGGCTTCATTGCGCGCCATCAGAAGCAAACTGACATTCGTGCATGCGATCAGCAAAACCAGCAGAACAAGCGCCATAAGGATGTGCACTTGATCGCGGTACTGCTGCTTGTAGTCCTGTATGCCTTTCGCTGGATCGAAATCCAGCACCGGTTTCCACTTTTTCGGATCAATATTGCCGACACCGATCTTTGCGGCTTCGCCGAAGGTTGACTCAAGACTCGCCTCCGCCTGAGCCGGGGTCATGTTCTCGCGCAGTCGCGCCATCATTTGCAGGCACCACCACTTCGGAGCTCCATAAACGCTGTCGGAGGTTGCGGGCTCGCCCCATGCATTCAGTTCCGGGCGGTTTTGCAACGGAACCCAGAAATCGGTGGAGATGCCGGGCTCGATGCCGTGAAATCCCGGCGCCGAGATTCCAATGATGTTGAAGGGGACGCTCTTGACAAAGATGGTGCTGCCGAGGGCGGATGGGCTGTGTCCAAATCGGCGGTTCCAGTATGAGTCGCTGATCACGGCAACCGGAGCATGTTGTCTCTCGTCTTCCAGCGTGAATCCGCGTCCACGAACAATCTGGGCGGTCAGCCCGGAGAAGAAATTTCCGCTGACTTCGTCCCCTTCGGCTTCCTCCGGCGAATCGCCGTAGCGGACAGCGACTTTCCCGACGCCGAGCGGAGCGTAAGCGATGAGATCAGCAAATACATCCCGGCGCTCGCGTAGCGCTTCAAAAACAGGCTCAGAGAATGATTTGTTCCCATCTCCTGTGGTGGAGACAGATGGTGGCCCATCCTGGCCGTTCCCGATCTGCACATAATAAAGCCGTTGGGGATCGCGCACCGGCAACGAACGCAGCAACACGGCATTCATCACGCTGAACACAGCCGTATTCGCGCCGATGCCGAGGGTCAGCGTGATTACGGCGACGGCGGCGAATCCGGGGCTCTTGCGCAACTGCCGCAGTGCGTAGCGAACGTCCTGGAACAGGCCGGTCATCTCAGTTTCGCCCTCCTACTCGTACCGGGGCGGAATCGTCGCCCAGATTCGGCCCTGTCACGGCAAGACTCTTGCCAATCGAGTTAGAAGTTAACCTCATGGTTACAAAAGAACAAACGAATATCGGTGTGGAAGCAATCAGATCATTCTGTCCGCCCACGAACCGCTGATGTCCGAAGCCGAACAGGCACAATCAGTCGCATGGGTTTAAGAGACCGGTCCTGGTAATAGCCGAAGCCACCTTGGCTCGCCACGTTTTGCGATCAACGGATTGAGCGAAAAATATCGAAATCCCTGTGATCCCATCATCTAAAGGACTTACGCGATTTAAACCCATTTTGAACCCATCGGGTATCCCATCTATACCCATTGGGTATCCCATGCAAACCCGTCGGGTAACCCATCGATGGATGGGTTCAACCCATCGGGTTGTCGGCGTGAGATGGCGAGAAATGCCAGTTCGATCAGAAGATTGAGCGGCCGCAGTCTTGCTGACCTTTTGATGTGCAGTTCCCACCATGGCACCTGTCGCGATTTTGACTCCTGATTCTGTGCTAGGACGAATCGAGGAAAAAGGTCAATAGGGTGAGGTGTCGCGATCCGTTGATCGCAATTCTAAAATGGGAGAAGAAAACAAAGGATTTAAACGACGAGGAACGAGCAGAGAATTTGCTTGGCGCGCAAGTGCTTTGCTTTCAATGCGAGGTAGACCGGCGGAATTTCATCCGTTGCTCTAAGAAAATTTGCGCGGGCTGGACCATTTTCAGAGAGAGCGTAAACCGATTCGATAATGATCAGGAGCGTTGGTTTTTAGGACTTCACTCATGTTCTCTCTGTAAGAACTGTCATTCTTCGCGCCGCCGCGAGGACATAGCTGACGCCGTGATCGGGTTTTCAGCGCGGGGAATCTGCTTTCCGTTGCACTAACGAACACGAGATCCCCCGGCGCGCACCAGCGGCTTCAACACAATC
>DATLKS010001026.1:0-1830 GCA_035538255.1 Terriglobales bacterium | reverse complement strand
ACTGAAAAAAGGGATCGCGCAGCATCGGCCAGCCCGTCGCGCCAGATGGACGAAGTCCACGAATTGCGACGGATAGGTAGTAATCACCCAGCACGGCCAGCACTGACAAGTAGGTCAACATCCGCAGGGGTTTTAAGTCGTGTGCGGCCACGATGTCGAGATATTCGCGAACGCAAAGCAGCGCAAGGGCGGTAAGGATGATTGCATACATCCAGAGTGGGGTCTTGAACACGGCCAAGACCACAATGGGAATCAAGATCAACGCCGTCAGGACGCGCTGCATGAGATGGATTAAATCATCCTCGCCAGGCGCTGGAAAGTGCTTTAGAAGTGTCGGTGGTGCGCCACCAGGGCTGGAGTTGATTCGGAGTCGCTGGGTTGGCCATTCTTTTCACGCACGGCTGACGAGTGTCCATGCGATCCTGCGCTGAGTCCGCCGTAGCGGCGCTCCCGCCGCTGATAATCGGCGATTGCGTGCAGCAGATCCGTACCTTCGAAGTCGGGCCAGAGCTTATCGGTGACGTAGATTTCCGCGTAAGCGATTTGCCAGAGCAGGAAGTTGCTCACGCGCAGCTCGCCGCTGGTGCGGATCACGAGGTCAGGGTCGGGCATCGACCCATAGAGATGCCGGCCAACCAATTCCTCATCGACATGAAGGTGATCGATCCCTCCATTATTTCGCGCCGCATTGATAATCGACTTGAAGGCGTCCACGATCTCTGTCCGCGCTCCGTAGTTAAGCGCGAGCGTCAGCACCATTCCGGTGTTCGCGGCAGTCGCCTCTTGAGCCCATTTGAGCCGTTCCTGGACGCTTTCCGGTAATTCCCAAATCCGGCCGATGTAAGTCAACCTCACATTATTGCGGTTGAGCCGTGGGACTTCCTGCTTGAGATATTGGCGCAGCAGCTGCATCAGGAAATCGACTTCGGATGTGGGGCGCTTCTTCCAGTTCTCTGCAGAAAAGGCGTACAGCGTCAGATACGACAAACCAATTCGGGCTGCGGTCTCCACAACGCCGCGGACGGTCTGCACGCCGCTGCGGTGCCCCACAAATCGTGGCAGGTGCCGACGGTTTGCCCAGCGTCCGTTACCGTCCATAATGATGGCGATGTGGTGCGGCAGACGGCCGGCATCCAGACGCGAGTAGATTTCACGCTCTTTTTTTGAGAGGTCGTCGATACTGCTACTGTTTTGTTGCAAGTGCTTCATGGCGCAAAGTAGTACGTTAGCACATGAAAGCTGCTCGTGTCATGCAGTGCCATTGGTGTTGTCTCTAAACGCTTCGCTACGCTACACGCGAGCCTTCGGCAGAGAGGAATTGACTGTCTGGGCCGTCCTCATTTGCTTTGACCCGGTTGGCTTATCCGGCAGCCGGTAGCTGGAGCTGGAAGCTGGTAGCTGGCAGCTGATTTCATGCTGCCGCTGAAGTACCCCGATAAGCGGGGAGGAACACTTCTTTAGCAAACTGCTCGTACGACGTTGGCGTTGTATTCTGCGGCGACCTCGGTTCAAGAGCCCGAATGTGTTCCGAATTCAAACCCGCAGACATTTCGAGGAATAGATCAGCCAGGTTTTCCGAAAAACCCATTTGAATCAATATCCCGCGGAATTGTTCGTCAGGAAGTTGGGAGTAATGGAGATCGGTCTTGCCGATCGCAGTGCCGATAATCGTCGTTACTTCCCGCATCGAGATGTCTCGCTGGCCCTGCAGCTCGCGCGTTTGATGACCGCGAAAATCGAGCTGCAGCAGAGCGTCCGCGGCAAAGTTGCCGATGTCACGAGTCGCGATCATGGGCAGCTTTAGCTCAGGTTTGAGCGGCCCAGCCGTCA
>DATLKS010001025.1:0-2584 GCA_035538255.1 Terriglobales bacterium | reverse complement strand
CGCTCCAGCATCCGATCCACCTCATTGAGGTAGAGATTGCTGAGCAGTGGCGAGATCACTCCGCCCTGCGGGACGCCTCGCTGACCATTGGCTTTGAGCATGATCTTCAGCAGGTGCATCACGTCGTCGTCGTCGACCCGTTGTGCCACCTTGCCCAACAGACGATCATGTCGAACGTTGTCAAAATAGCTGCGCAGGTCGATGTCGATCACGCGTGTCTTGTGCTGAACGATCGCTCGGGCCACCCGATCAATCGCTTCATGCGCTGTCCGTTTGGGACGATATCCAAAAGATCCTGGTTGGAAGTCGGCCTCAAAGATTGGCTCCAGGATGAGCTTGAGCGCACCCTGCACCACCCGATCCCGGATCGAAGGAATTGAAAGTACGCGGACTTTCCCGCCATCCTTCGGAATTTCCTGCCGCCGGGCTGGTAGCGGCACATAGGTGTGCCGAACGAGTTCGTCCCTGATCTGCCCGAGGAATGCTTCCACGCCTTGCCGTTCGATGGCCGCAAAGGTGACCCCGTCTACTCCGGGAGCACCATCGTTGTTCTTGGCCATCGCATAAGCCGCATGCAGCGTTTCGATCTTGCAGATGTGGACGTACAAACCCCAGAACCGCCAAGACGTATCAGCCTTCGCCTTGACGTATATTCTCCGCCTCAGGTCCTGCAAATCGATGGACGCCTTTGTCATCTCGTCCTTGCCTTCCTGATTAAAGGAGAAACTGCAAACAGCAGGGCCCCTTTGCTCCACGGACATTACTCCGCTTCAACGCTCATACGGACCCATCCGCCACCCTCTCGCCGTCGATCGATTTCCCGGTTGCGCCGGTTATACGATCTACCTTGCTCCGGTGATTTCTCTCCGGGACGAGGAGGGCTTCTCCAGTTGCTCGGCATGTCCTTGTCACCGTGCTGTCGCTTCCACCCCGCCGAGGTGAAGGTGCCGCCTCGGTCAGATTTCGGCACCCCATGCTGCCTTCGCCCTTCAGTTGCAGGCTCGGCCCTCGGATTCACTCATTTTCGAGGCCACTTGCGCGTTCACTGTCGTTACGGCCCGGTGACTCGTGATCTCCCCGAGGGAGACCTTGTCGATGGGCTTCAGGGTCTTGGTCTCCCGCCACCCTGCCATCCAAACTACGGAGCTCCTGACTCTTGCCCCGGCGGGTCTATCTCCCGCTGAACACCCCAGCCTTTACTGGACACACAACCGGACGTGCCGATCTCCGGCATCCGGCTCTCCGACTGGCTTCACCGTGAGGCACACAACGGGACAATTAGGGGCAGGCGTTCGAGACGCAGCAGACCGAGTTCTCCATAGACGACTTCACAAGAGAATCGGTGAGTGCCGCGTCCTGCCACCTTGTGTCGTCTGGCGAGGAAGTCGCGCACGCGCTCATAGACGTATCGGTCAACACTGCGGAATGCGGATCGGCGCGTCCCGAGGCAGAAGTAGTTCGACCAGCCGAGCAGAGACCTGTTCAGCGTATCGCGCACTTCGAGCCATGGATCGTGATTGCCGGGCACCAGCAGATTGCCAACCTTCGTCTTGAACCGTTGCATGCTCTTCTTGGACGGGCTCGCGCTCAGATACCAATGGCCGTTCGCTTTGTAACGGTGAGGCCCAAACGGGTGAGTAGGCCGGCGGGATTTCACCACCGGCCTCTCGCAGAACCGAGCATGAGACTCTTGCCTCACTCGGCTCCTATCAGGCAAACGTGCCGGTCATGCCGAGCCGCCAGTGTACAAAGAGGTCCGCGTTTTCACGGGCAAGCCTTTCGAGAAAGCGACCCGCGCGGATCTTGTGAGCTGCAAAGCGCTTGAACTTCCGCATCACCCAAGCTCGAAGCGTCTGATTGACGTATCGGAGCAAGGGGTAGAGCGCCGATGGCGCGTATCGTCCGTAGTATTCTATCCAGCCCCGTAGGAGTGGATTGATCCGGCGGGCGATGTCGACCAACGACAACTGTGTTTGATGTCGGAGGTCCAATTCCCGAATCGTCGTCCGCATGGCTTTCAGCGCCGAGGAGCTGACCGCGGGGTTGAATCCACAGAACAGTTTATTGTCCTGGGAACGCCTGACCATTCGCGGTCGAAAACAGTATCCGAGAAAGTCGAATCGGACGTTCGGATACGCTCCTTTGCGATTCCCGTCCTTGCAGTAGACGATCTTGGTTTTTGTCGGATGCAGTTCCAGGCGGCACTCTGCCAGGCGCGCTTGAAGGTCCGCCTTGAGGGTCTGGGCCTCTTGCTCGTTCCGGCAGTGAACCAATCCATCATCAGCATACCGACACCATGGAAGGTCCGGGTGCGTCCGCGCCATCCAGAGATCGAACGTGTAATGCAGGAACAGGTTCGACAGGGTCGGGCTGACAACGCCACCCTGAGGGGTGCCACTCTTTCGCTCAGCCTTCGTACCGTCTTCGTGCTCCATGGGCACCGTCAACCATCGTTCGATGTAGAGCCGCGCCCATTTGCATGTCACATGTTTCCGGACAGCCCGCAGCAGAAGTTCGTGGTCGATATTGTCAAACAGACCCTTGATGTCGAACTCTAGAACCCAGTCGTATTTCCAGCACCGCT
>DATLKS010001024.1:0-2122 GCA_035538255.1 Terriglobales bacterium | reverse complement strand
TTACGATCTGATCCTCGAGATGTTCCCCGACAACCACATTCTGAGCCGCTGGATCAATCTGGCACGCAAGCGGATTCGCTTTCAGGGATTACCCGCGCGTATCTGTTGGCTCGGCTACGGTGAACGCGCGCAATTCGGCCTGGCGATGAATAACCTGGTGAAGCGCGGCAAGATTAAGGCGCCGATTGTCATTGGACGCGATCACCTGGACTGTGGCTCAGTTGCGTCGCCGTTCCGCGAGACCGAAGCGATGAAGGATGGCAGTGATGCCATCGCCGACTGGCCGCTGCTAAACGCCCTGTTGAATACCGCGAGCGGGGCAAGCTGGGTCTCAATCCACAACGGCGGCGGCGTCGGGATCGGCTATTCACACCACGCGGGGCAGGTCACAGTTGCCGATGGGACCGAGCTCATGGCTAAACGCATTGAGCGAGTGCTGACCAACGATCCCGGAATCGGGGTTGCCAGGCATGCAGACGCAGGCTACGAAGAGGCGCAGCACTTCGCCGACCGCAGCGGCGTACGTTTGCCAATGGGTTCAAGGACCGTCAAAACGCCTGCTCCAGATGGCGGAAGCGAGTGAACCCCGAACACTCGGAAGGGCCAATCAGGCCATTACTACTAACCAACATCGGCCAGTTACTGACGCTCAGGCACCCGCGCGGCGTCGAGCAGCCGAGGCGCGGACGCGAATTGTCAGAACTGGGAGTGGTCACAGACGCGGCGGTTTTCTGCGTCAATGGCAGGATCGCCGCTGCCGGTCCGGAGAACGCAATCGCGCGGCAGCTCGCACCCGAGAGCATGGCGAATCTTGAGACATTTGACTGTGAACACGGCGTAGTTATACCGGGCTTCGTTGATTCACATACCCACCCTGTTTTCACCTCTGCCCGGCTGGTCGACTTCGAAAAAAGGATCCATGGAAGTACTTACGAGGAAATCGCAAAAGCAGGCGGCGGAATTCGCGCGAGTGCGGACGGGGTGAGAAACGCCGCGGAGCACGAATTGTCGGCGTACGTGCTTTCGTCCTTTCAGCAAATGCAGAGGTCAGGCACGACGACGATCGAAGCCAAGTCAGGATACGGGCTGACTGTCGAATCCGAGCTAAAGTCTCTTCGGGCGATCCGCTGTGCAGAGCAGCGCTGGAGAGGAACCGTCATTCCCACATTGCTCGGAGCACATGTTGTTCCATCGGAGTACCAGGGAAAAGCAGATGCCTATGTCGAGGTTGTCTGCAAGGACATGATTCCCAAAGCTGCACAAGAGAACTTGGCTAAGTTTGTCGATGTGTTCTGTGAGCGCGGAGCGTTCAATGTCGAGCAAACGGAGCGCATTTTCGAATCGGCCAGGAGAGCGGGGCTGGGAGTTCGCGCGCATGTGTGCCAATTCACGCCGCATGACCTGTCGAGTCTCGCTCCTTTCCAGCCCGCATCGTTCGATCACCTGGATTGCTTGACAGACAGAGACTTGGAGGCACTCACGCATCAAAACACGATCGCCACGCTCCTGCCGGGAGCCTCTTATTTTCTTGCACACTCCTACCCAATGGCTCGCCGGCTGATTGATGCAGGGGCCGCAGTTGCACTGGCGACCGATTTCAATCCGGGAACATCGCCCACGACGAGTATGCCGCTGGTGCTCTCGATGGCCTGCACCCAAATGCGGATGAGCCCCTCTGAAGCGATCTCCGCTGCAATCATCAATGGAGCCCATGCGCTGCGGCTTGCTGATCGTAAAGGCAGTGTTGAGACCGGCAAAGACGCGGACTTCGCCATCTTCGACGTAAAGGACTATCGGGAGATTTGCTATTGGTTCGGCAGCGATATGTGTCGGGCAACTGTGCTTAAGGGCAATCTTGCCGTTCATTAAGGAGTAATCATGAGGAAATTGTTATTCGCGTGCGCAGTCCTAGTCTCTTCTTTCAATTTGCAAGCACAGCGACTGCCAGGAGGAGTCGTTCCGGAACATTATCAGCTCACTTTCACCCCCAACCTGCAAGATGCGTCTTTTTCCGGGGACGAGATCATTGATGTTCGTGTACTGAAGCCCATGACAACGATTTCCCTCAACGCGGCAGAGATTAAATTCGTTTCCGCTTCGGTTGAGAGTCGTGGAACCACTG
>DATLKS010001023.1:0-3503 GCA_035538255.1 Terriglobales bacterium | reverse complement strand
TGCATCCTGACTTGCCGTTCCAGTACTTCCTCGATCTCATTTCGGGACTCAAGCACCGGTTCCCTCAAGTTCACCTGAAAGCCTTCACCATGGTGGAGGTCGCATTCCTGGCCAAGCGCGCGAAGCTCAGCATTCGCGGGACGCTGGAACAGCTCAAAGCCGCGGGCGTTGACTCTTTGCCCGGAGGCGGCGCCGAGATCTTTAATGAGCGGGTGCGAAGAGTGATCTGCGATCACAAAATTGATGGTGATCAGTGGCTGGAGACGGCGCGAACCGCACACGAGATCGGCCTCAAATCAAACTGCACAATGTTGTACGGCCACCTCGAAAATGAAGAGGATCGGGTCGACCACCTGGTCCGTCTGCGCGAACTACAGGATCAGACGCACGGATTCCAGACCTTCATCCCGTTGGCCTTCCATCCTGACAACACGCCCCTCGAGCATCTGCCGAAGACGACGGGCATGCTCGATATCAAGCAGATCGCTATCGGCCGGCTGATGCTCGATAACATTCCTCATGTGAAGGCGTATTGGCAGATGCTCACGCCAAAGATCGCGCAAATCTCGCTGCGCTTCGGAGCTGACGATCTGGATGGGACTGTGATTGAGGAGAAGATCTATCACGATGCCGGAGCGACGACTCCCCAAGGAATGCGGCGGCAGGAACTTGAACGGTTAATTCGCGAGGCCGGACGCGCACCGGTCGAGCGCGACACCCTGTACCGTGCAGTTACGCGAACTGAGGATTCCTTCACGGTTGCCGTTTAGTCCGGGCCTGCAGCTTTGCTGCTGGCAAACTAATAACGGTGTTTGTCTTTAGCAAAATGCAACGGCTTGATTTCCGCTTGCGTCTCACTCAGCAGGTGTAAAATCTGCCACAAAGACGATGTGGCCGGTCGGCGTACTCGAAGTCCAGCATGATTCGGACGAAGCTGGCTGGCGTGAGGCGCCCGCATGAACGTTCACTTCAGCTACAAAGCCTCCAAGAACACACAGACCGAGCAAGAAGTTCAACGACAAACTGAAAAATTAGCCAAACGCCTCCAGGTTTTTCGCCCGGAGCTCATACATCTGCACGGTGTAGTCGCGGAAAGTTCGCAGAACGGCGGCGGAATCACCGTCTCGTTGAATCTGCGTTTACCTTCAGGGCAGATGGCGACGCAGAGCACCGCACCAACCGGGATCGGCGCAATCAAAACCTGTTTCCATGATTTGATTCACCAGCTCAACGCACACAAGGATCTCCTGCGAAACCGGCACAAATGGCATCGTCTCTCCAAGGAATACCGCGGCGTGCCCTTCGAGCAGACGGTCGCAGCAGTCAATCCGAACGGGTCGGCATTACAGGGCGGAACGCTCACCAGTCGCGACATCGACCAGTACGTTGCGACAGAGCTGCCGCGACTCAATCGCTTCATTGATCGTGAACTTCGATATCGCGAGGCCACAGGCATGTTAGAAGCGAACTTGGTCAAACGCGAGGAGGTAGTTGACGAAGCTATAGCGACGGCGCTTTCGGGCGAGGAGCACCGGCCCGAGCGTGTTTCAGTCGAACGATGGCTGTACGGACTCGCGTTGCGCGCAATCTCAGTCGTCGCCGCCCGAAACCGCGATGAAGTTGGGACAGTCCACCTTGAACTCCCTGCGGGACGTCAAAACGTAAGCGGGACAGACGACGCCTATCTGCAATTCCATCAGCCGGACGACAAGCTGAATACAGAAGACATCCTGCCCAACTTGGGAATCAGCACTCCTGAAGCGGTTGCGCTTTCTGACGAGTTCATCGATCAGGTCCAGCGTGCTCTGACTGGAGCGCCTGCCGAGCACCGCGAGGCCTTCACCTTGTTCGCCATCGAGGGATTTACGGTGGACGAAATCGCCGACATCTCTAAACGCGATCCCGCAGAGATAAAGAAGTCGATCAAAGCTGCCAGGGAACTGGTCGATCACAAGCTTCCCAATGGCAACGTGCTCAAGAAGCATCTCCTGAATAATTCGCGAGTGGCGTAAGAAGCTGCTGGCTACTGGCTCCTAGCTACTGGCTGCTAGCCGCTAGTTAGCAGGTGGCAGTCATTCCGCGGTTGCATTCGGATCATGCAGGTTGCGTAGCACACCAGCGATTGGCATGCACGGAAAAGATTTCGCTTTACCGAGCAGCCAGTAGCCAGCAGCCAGTAGCCAGCAGCCAGTAGCTGATTTATCCTTGTCGGTTTCTCTGACACTGGAGCACCGACCATGGAATTTTCCCGCAGGAAGTTCCTTGCGGACGCGGCAGTAACAACTGCATCCTTAGCAGTCGGACTTGATGGCGCAGCGCAATCTCGAGACGGGAACCAGGCTCCAGTTCAGCAGTCTCAAATCAAAGAATTGGCTAAGCCGAAGCAGCCAGTCATCATCACGAAAGTCACAGGCAAACACTCCCTCGACCAGGCCTGGCAGATGCTGAAAGGTGGGCAGGACACGCTCGATGCCGTCCTGCATGTCTGTAAGGCACAGGAAGACGATCCTAACGATCAGACCGTCGGCCTCGGTGGTCTGCCTAACGAAGAAGGCGTGGTCGAGCTTGATTCCTGCTGCATGCATGGACCGACGCGTAAAGCCGGTTCGGTGGGTGGCGTGAGAAATATAAAGAACGTCTGTTTGGTAGCGCGCGATGTGATGCGTCATACCGGTCATGTAATGCTCGTCGGTGAGGGCGCGGAGCGCTTTGCCGTTGCTATGGGATATGAGCGCGAGAACTTGCTTACCGAATCGTCGCGCAAGATGTGGCTGCTTTGGAAGGAAACTCATTCGACTCAGGACTGGTGGGGGCCGGGGCCAGACGATCCGCGCTGGAAGACACCGGAAGCGCCACAAGCCAAGCTCGAAGAGAAGCGCAAAAGGCTGGTGGAAATGGCAGCCGACTTCGGCATCGAGCTGGAGTTGCGCCAACGGGCCGCCGAATACGTTCTGTTTCCGCCCACCGGGACCATCCATGTCTCCGCCGTAACTGAGAAGGGCGAGATGTCTGGGGCTACGACGACCAGCGGTCTAGCCTGGAAGCTCCCCGGACGTTTGGGAGATTCTCCGATCATCGGCGCAGGCTGCTACTGCGATCAGGATGTAGGCTCCGCAGGAGCGACTGGAAGCGGCGAGGAGAACATCAAAGTTGCCGGCGCGCATAGCATCGTGGAGAACATGCGTCGTGGTATGTCGCCGAAAGACGCCGGCTTCGAAGTGCTGCAGCGAGTCGTTCGGAATTATAACCACGACATGAATCGCTTGCGATACGTGGAAATGGTCTATTACGTCCTCCGCCGCGATGGACAGTACGCGTGCGTAAGTTTATGGAGCAATGCGCCTTCGGGAAAGCCGCTGCAGTTTGCAGTGCACGACGGAACGTCGCGCGTCGAGCAGACAGTCGCGCTGCTGCAGGGCAATTCCATTGACTGGCCGGCACAGCCACGGCCGACTGAGGAGAAGCGCTGAGCAAGCCATCTGATCTGCTGCTCTCCGGAAAGT
>DATLKS010001022.1:0-8997 GCA_035538255.1 Terriglobales bacterium | reverse complement strand
GCGCAAGTCGATTTAGTGCGCGAGAACGCCGGAATGCAGAGCAAGCCTCAAACCATTTCTGCAGATATCGAACTAGCAAGCGATCTCGTGAGCGGCGGTCTGCTGAACGACGATGCTCCTATTGACGTGCAACCGAACGGCTCCCCACCGCACGTACAGCGACAGAAAGCTATTGAACGATGATCGAGCGTTGGCGGTCCACTCATGGGCAATATAGAGCTTCGCGAGAACCGCACCTGGGAGCGTGAAGAGCTCGCCGCCACGTTAAAGGATTGAAATCAGTGATGGCTACGTCAGGCCCTATTATCGCTTCCAGTGCCACCATCAAAAGCGCATTACCTTCTTGGGCGCGAGACCTGATCAACCTCTACGAGAGCAACGCTTCCAACCAGTTCATCCTCTTCGGCAATGTCAACGACCAGCAGTTGATTCCCGCCGAGACCGGCTACCGCATTGGCTCTCTCAATGAATTTCTTGTGCGTGTACTGCTCGCGCGCTTCGATGTCATCCTGAGCTACGACGTCGGAAATGGAATTCGAATCGAGAAAGGCGGCGACGTTTTCTCAACGTGGCCGGAAATAAAACAAAATACCAATCAGTCTCTTCCCATTGCACCACGGCCCGCGATCGAACGACTCACACACTATCTGCGCTATGTTGCCAATCTTGCGCGCCTGAATCGCGGATCAACGCAAGTGGCCGTCATTGTTCGCAGTGCTGACCTGGTTGCCCCGATGCTCGGCGGAGGTAATGATCCCGATGTAAATGCCATGGCTGTGCTGCTGCGCGACTGGGCTTCCGATTCGCTGCTCACGACGCATTCCCTCGCTTCATTCCTGATTGCGGAAAACCTCAACGACCTGCATCCGCTCATCGCGGCGAATCCGCGCGGCACACAACTCAAGATCGCGCTTCCCTCGACGGACGACCTGCGAGCCGCACTGACTTTGTGGCAATCCACCTATCCTGAGTCACTCAAGGACTATGCCGAAAAGCAGGAGGCTCTCGCTGCGCAACTGTCAGGAACAACATTGAGCGCCATCGAAAGCAGTCTCAAACGTAGCGAACACCTTCGCGAACCGGTGAACGCCGCCGGTCTGGTACGCCTGAAGAAACAGCTCGTAGAAAAAGACTGCAACGGTCTGGTCGAATTTCTCGAGTCGCAGCGCACGCTCGAAGACGTAAGCGGATTGGAGAAGGTCAAAGCCTGGCTGCGGCAGGACATTCAACTCTGGCAAGGCAACGATACTGCCGCTCTACCCAAGGGATATTTGATTTGTGGTCCCGTGGGAACAGGAAAGACGTATTTGGTCGAGTGCCTTGCCGGGGAAGCAAGCGTTCCTGTTGTGAAACTTAAGAACTTTCGCGACAAGTGGGTCGGCAGCACTGAGGGCAATCTGGAAAAGATCTTTCGCTTGCTGCAGGCGTTGGGGCGCTGCTATGTCTTTATTGACGAGGCCGACCAGGCCTTGGGGCGTCGCGACGCCGGACAAAACGACTCGGGGCTGTCCGGTCGCATTTATTCGATGATCGCCGAAGAGATGGGTAGCTCCAGCAACCGCGGCAAGATCATCTGGGTACTAGCTTCAAGCCGTCCTGATCTAATCGAAGTCGATCTCAAACGCCCCGGCAGGATCGACACGAAAATCCCGTTGTTCCCAACCACAACCGCGCAAGAAAGCCTCGATCTCCTGAGCACGCTGCTCAAACGCCGCAACCTGGAGTTAGCTGCAGAGGCCGCTCTGGAGCTTGAAGCGTGCATGCCGACCCTGCTCACCCCCGGCGCCGCCGAAGCCCTGGCAGTAAAAATCTATCGTCAGGTGCGAACTACAGGACGCGCGCTCCCAGAGGCAATACGCGAATCGCTGTGTGACTATCAGAATCCTGTTCCTCTGGATGTCTTGGAAGCGCAAATTCGCCTAGCTGCCCGCGAAACATCCGATCTCGATTTCGTGCCCCCATGTTTCCGCGTTTCAGATGCGAGCTATTCTGTTCCAAAATGAACAGAGACGGACCACGGGTGACTGGAGAAATCTAGGACTTCTGAAAGATGTCATTATTTCGATCAGCCGATTCGATCTCGCTGGTTTATTCAAATGTCGAGCTTGCGAAGCAGTGGTGGATTAACGCATTCGACTGCCAACCGGTGCCACTGCCTGAAGAGTGGGATAATCCGCTGCGTTCAGACGTGGCGCTCAAGTTTCGTGGAGAACATGCTGCGATGGTTCTCCTAAGCGACAAGTCGGAACGGGACGAGCCGATGCCCACTGTACCCATCATCTTCTCTGACCGGGTACAGAAAGCACACGAATACTTACGCAATCGCGGTGTGTTGCCAGGTCTATACAGCAGAGTGGAGAAACAGCCTATTTTGAGATTCACGATCTTGAATCTCATCTCATAGAGATCAGTGAAGAGCCGTAACCCTCATGCATTTACGTAGACCGTTCCACTCGGGATCATCGGTACGGCTCAGGAACGCGAACATCCCACCTATTTACCGGCTGCTGGACAGTCGCCGAATATCTCCGGGAAATTATCAACCCATGCTGTAGAAGAACTCCTCTTGCACGATCTTCCCGTCTTTAACCGTGTAAAGTCCGGTTTCGTCCAGAGTCATGCGTTTGCCGGCCATCGGACCTATCTTAGAAGTAACGTCGTATTTGAAGCGCACAATGAAGCGATCGTCGTTCGGCCACGGACCTTCCACTTCACGTTTATGAATTTCGTTGTTCTTTTCCCACCACTCGCCTTTAGCTTTGATCGCTTCTAAGCCTTCCTGCCGTGCAGCTCCGCCCGGACCGGCAAACGGCTCGATGCTGACGATCTTAGGACTGTAAAGCGTGTTCACCGCTTCTTTCTCTTTCCCCTTACGGCAGAGCTCAACCAACTTCTTTCCCGTCTCTAATGCACTGCTCATAATTCGCTCCTTGTCTATCTGCTAAACGGTGTGAAACAACGCGTATCAGATGTCTCGAACATCGGTCAGGATGCGACTTAGAATTCCGCTCCGATGCGTATCGAGGTGATTGAATAACAGCGGTGGCCACCATCTACACCATCGGGCATTCCACTCGCAGTGTGAGTGAGCTGATCTCATCCCTTCAGGCACACGGAATACGTATGCTGGTCGACATCCGGTCATTCCCGATGTCGCGTCGGCTGCCGCATTTCAATCGCGAAAACCTCGACACAGAACTGCACAAATCGAATATTGAATATGTTTGGTTGCAGGAATTGGGCGGCAGGCGTAAGCGGCAGACCGAAGATTCTCCCAACATCGCGCTTCACAACGACTCATTCCGCAACTATGCCGATTACATGCTGAGATCGGAATTCAAAACGGGAATCGATCAGCTATTGCAGATTGCCAAGCGTGGCCCGACGGCGATCATGTGCGCGGAGCGCGTCTATTTCCGCTGTCACCGCATGCTCGTCTCTGACTACCTTGCCGTCCATGGGCACGAAGTCTTTCACATCGACGACGAAAAACCACCACGCCCTCACAAACTGATGGACGAAGCGCGGCTTATCGACGGCCAGCTCCTGTACCGCGGAGACCGCCTGCTGTAGCAGGACGAGATGCCTCATCCAACGGTGAGTGGCGCAATATTTATGATCCCAACAAGCTCGACGCCTACAACGAAGCTGCTCTCTCCGCCATCTCACTCAGGAAGAATTCGACAAAGTTTGAAGGCCAGGAATGAAGATGAAGAGTCTTCTTTTCTTTTTTGCTGCTTTAACAATGTTGCTTCTTGCGGGCTGCGCGCGCGGATTAGTCAGCGGCAGCTCGGCCGGCGACATTGCGGCGGTGAACCACGTCATCTTCATGCTTCAGGAGAACCGCTCTTTTGACACTTACTTCGGCCAATTGAACGGCTATCGTCAGTCGCAGGGTCTGCCGGCGGATGTGGATGGGATGCCGACGAATGCCTCGAATCCTGCCGACGACGGAAGCACGGTCACTGCATTCAAGCTGAACACGCTGTGTATCGACAACTTAAGTCCGGCGTGGCTCGAGAGTCACGGAGACTACAACCGGTATGACCCAACGGGACCGCCGCTCATGGACGGCTTTGTTCACACCGCACAAGGTCTCGCGAAATTCGAAGGCCTCAAAGACACAGCGGGAAGACGTGCGATGGGCTACTACGACGCAGGCGATCTGCCCTACTACTACTTTATGGCGACGGCGTTCGCAACTTCTGATCGCTGGTTCGCGCCAATGCCAACCAACAGCGCGCCCAATCGAATTGCCGCCTTTGCAGCTACTACCCAGGGACACGCCCACGAGCCGCTTCAGGAATTGACAGCGCCGACGATTTTTCATCGTTTGAGCGACGCCGGAATCTCGTGGAAGATCTATTACAGTGATACGGTCTCCGGGAGATCTCCGGCAGACTCCCTGCACAATTATTGGCCGACTTTTGCCAATGGGCACTCGACGAACATCGTTCCCGTGTCACAGTATTTGAGTGACGTGAAGAACGGCAGCTTGCCAGCGGTATCGTTCATCGAAGCAGGTTATTTCAGCGGCCTCGATGAACATCCCGGGAGCGGAGAGAACATCCAGGCAGGCCAGCAGTATGTGGCGTCGCTGATGAACGCGCTGATGACCAGCCCTTCCTGGAAGGATTCGGTTTTCTTCCTCAGCTACGATGAAGGCGGCGCTGCGTACGACCACGTGGTTCCCATGAATGCCGTGCAGCCGGACGGAATCCCTCCGCATGATCTCACCTCGACTGATCCTCCAGGTGACTTCACTCGCACTGGCTTTCGCGTGCCGCTGATCGTCGCGTCGCCGTTTACTCGCAAGGGATATGTCTCGCACAAACCAGCAGACTATACAGCGGTTCTGAAGTTCATCGAAACGCGCTGGCTCTTGCAGCCACTGACAAAGCGCGACGCTGCGCAGATGGACATGACCGAGTTCTTCGACTTCAGCAATCCATCGTGGGCAACGCCGCCCAATCCCCCAGCCGCGAATATGGATAATTCTCGTTGCTACGACAGCCTGCCGTAAGTGCGCCACCATGAAACTGTCTAGCCGAAGCAGGCCCCCAGATCTCACGAATCCGCGGTTGCCGGCGTCTGTCTAAGTACACGGCGTGCAATCACCGCAAGGATCCCTATTACCGCACCGGAAACAAGGCCGATCACCGGACCTACTAGCGCCATCATGACTTTCGGTGAGCTCATAGAGGCAGACATTGCGGCCTCTCGGGGATGGACCGACATGTAGCGCTCGAAGAAGACGATGTGTGAGGCAGTAATCCACACTGAATTCAGGACACCCAAAAGTAGTCCGTGCAGGAAGTGCTTCGACGCGCACTGCTTAGCGATTACATAAGCGCACACGATAAAAATCACCAGCCAGAGGGCAGGTTCAATCTTTGGCGAGATGAAAAACACTGTGCCAATGCCCATTGCTAGGCCAAACATGGAGAGCGAAAAAATTGCTTTCCAATTCACATTAGCCTCATGCAGGAGTGATGGAAGCATTCCTGTTGTTGCTTGTCAAACATGAATAGCCGGGCTGTCCCAGGTTGCCTTTGTAGGAGCGCGCGCCTTCTTTTTTTTTCAGCGCCTCTTCATGGACATGGACCATTGAGAGATTACCTGATTCTTATTTCCGCGTATGATTCAAACTGCGCGACTGACCGCCGACTCATTTCCGATGTTGAACGATTGCAATCTCAGCCGAGTTGGCTCTGTCGCGTTTCTCGCAAGCTTGTGGATCGCTACAGCAGTGGCCCAAGGCCACCGCACAGGAATCTCTCGGCCACAGACCCAATCCCCCGCAACCCCTGCCCCGCCGCCGGATGCTAAAGAAATTGTTCGCCGCGCGATGGAGCGTGACGTTAGAAACTGGGAGCAGGAGAAGAACTATACCTTTCTTCAGCGGATCGAGCAGCGCGAACTCAACGGCGACGGAACCATGAAATCCAGGAAGTCGCAGACGGAAGAGATCATCTTTCTGTACGATCAGCCTTATGCCCATCTGATCAAGCGTGACGACCAGCCGCTCAGCGACGCCGAGGCGCGCAAAGCCGAGAAGAAGCTCAATGACACCATGGAGAGGCGCAGCCACGAAACGCCTGCCGATCGGCAGAAGCGCTTGGCCGATTTCGACAAGCGGCATCGGGAAGAACATGAGTTTCTTCTGGAGGTGCCGAACGCTTATGACTTCCGCATCGTCAATGAAGAACTCTTGAATGGCAGGCCTGCTTATGTCGTAGCCGGTGAGCCGCGCGCCGACTTCCGGCCTCACCTCAATGCGGCTCGCGTGCTGCCGAAATTGCGTCCGAAGCTTTGGATTGATAAGCAAGGATTCGAGTGGTTGAAGATGCAGGCCGACGTAATTGACACCATCACTTGGGGCGGCTTCCTGCTACGGCTGCATCCGGGTTCGCATATCGAGCTGGAACAGACGTTCGTGAACAACGAGGTGTGGCTGCCGTTACATGCCCATATCGGCTTCGACGCGCGAGTGGCGCTGCTGAAGGCGATTCGGCTTGACGTTGAGGCTACATTTAGCGATTACAAGAAATTCCGTACAGATTCGAAGATCATCTCCGTTGAGGAGGTCAAGCGCTGAGGTGAAGAGGCGTCCGGCAGGCGTGAGCGTCATCGCGTTGTTCTACTTCCTCGGCTCTGCCGGGTATACGGTATTGCTGCTGGCATGGCTCTTTGCGCGTCTCTCTCTAATTAGGTTTATTGAGGATGCAACTCCGTCAGCAGACCTCGGACCGGCTTTGCTCCTAGATTTTCCCGGAGTGGTAACTATCTATTTCATTGTGATGGCGGTTTTCTGCTGCTGGGTGGGAATTGCGCTGTGGAAGTTGCAGCGCTGGGCGTGGTTCGTCACCTGCGCTTTTGTGGTGCTCTCTTTTGCGCTGGATGTTGGTCTGTTCGCAAACATGTTTCGCCATCTTCCGCCTGCTCTGCTGGCACTCAGCGTTCTACGCTTCGCTTTTCTGATAACGATTCTGGCCTACTTCAACAAAACCAGCGTGCGGCGGGCATTTGGATTAGCAAGGGCCGGGGCTGCGGGAGTGTGAGCGGGAGCTCCTGACCCTTCGTGCGATCGCGTCTCAAATCACCAATAACCCGGGACCAGCTTCGCCGCCGCCCGAGGTGGGCTTAGCCGCACTTTTCTTCTTGCCGCTCTTAGCTCCTGACTGTGCCAGGGCGCCATTCACCGCTTTGGCATTGGTGAGGTGATCCTCAAGCGTCGGATATGTGCGCTTCGCGAAATCGCGCACATCGGCATTAGCACTCGTGCTGTTGGCTTCCTTGCTGAACTCGGCGACGTCCTTGGTGTGATCCTTCACCATCATTGCCATGTAGGCTCGATCGAAGGCCGCTCCGTTCAGTTTCTCCAATCTCTGCCGCTCGGCCTTTTGCTCGGCACTTACATCTTGAGGAACGGTGAGATTGTTCTTTGAAGCGACGCCCTCCAGATCCTGTTCTGCCTTGCTGTGGTCATCGACCATGCGCTGGCCGAACTTCTTTACGTCGTCACTCTGAGCGTTCTGAGTGGCAAGTTTCCCCAAAGCGACTTCTGCCATGTTGCCCTGCGCTGCCTTCTTAACGAACATGGCGTCTGGATTGCCACCGGCTTTAGCTGCTTTCGCCTTGCCCGAACTGGAACTCTTAGCAGAGCTCTGGCCAAGCGCAGCTAGAGAAAGACTCAGGAGAAGAACTGCAAACCTGTACATGGGTATCCCTCGGAAAAGCTTCTTTGCATGATTAGAGGGGCGATGGAATGCGATGGTTGGCAGAAAAGCAGCGCTCAGCATTCAGCCGCTCGCATCACGCGTCAGGAGCGAAAATCGGCTCAGCGACAGGTCACAGAACCATTGTTTCAATGAGGAGGATACAAAAGGCTGAGTACTGCCTTCCAAGACAATCACGGCCTGCACCCTTGCGAATGCAGGCCATGAATGATGTGGTGAGATGTCCCTTTTTTGAGTTAGCCGACTTCGTTGCCGAAACCAGCCGCTCACGTATGCATTCCGGTGAATTTGTCACCCATCGTGCCCCCCTCCGTTACCGGAGGTTTTACGCCCGATTTCATCTTGCGATGCCTCTGGCGAGTGCCCAAAGGGTGAAGCCTGTTGCCTGAATTCGACAGGCCGTCCACCAATTTGCCGCTCTTTGTTATCCCTCACCCTCTCGGGTTTGAGATAGGGCCGCAGATCGTCTGAAAAACTTTCGTCTTCCAGCGTTGCCCACGGTCTCTAGGCTGGCTCGTCTGTCCTGCAGCTTTCGCCACGGGAGAACTACCAGTCTTTCAGGCCATCTGGATTGCACGATGAACTTGCGCTCACCGCAGCATCACAGTTGGTCTTTTGCCAAACGACCGTCGTGACTTGCGCCACGCGTTTGAGATCAGTTGGACTTCTGCCTTTCTGGACTCCGCACTCGACTGACGCCGAGTGGTTCGCCAGATCAGGACTTCTCGGCCAGTTCCGTCCGTGAATTCTCGTTTCCGAACCGAAGTTCGGATCCAGTTCCGGCGGAGCTGCCATTATGAACAACCGCTCTCTTCCCTATTAGGGAGGATGGCGCTTGATTCACAACCGCAAAACCCGCTTTGACTTGCGTCGCGCGCTGGATTGCGATTTGGTTGCCGTGACCGGTAGAACGCTTGCGCAATCTACCCGAGCTGCCCACCTTTCGGATTGCTGCTCGTGCGATCCATTGCGGGACCGCCTAGTGCGTTGCAATCACTGTTTCCAGTACGACTGCAACTCGCCTCCAGCTTACGCCGTCGGCTCCGGCACCCTGGCTGCAATGTGAATCCTGCTGACTGAACTTGCGCACAGCCAACGTACTCACATACAGTGCTGATCTCTTCTGCTTGCAGAATCTTCAGGATTGCGTCTCAGGTTTCCCTGTGACCTATTCCCGCATGAAATCCGACTTTCGCCGAACCTCCTGCTGCCAAGCTGATGAACTTGTGCGGCTTTCGCCGTCTTTGTTCCCACAGGC
>DATLKS010001021.1:0-1862 GCA_035538255.1 Terriglobales bacterium | reverse complement strand
TGTAGACACGCTTTCCCAATACATAGGTCGCAAGCACCAGGGCCAACACGCCGAGCATGAGGGGTAGACGCGTACTCCAGTCGCTGATGCCGAATAATTTGTAGCTTCCCGCTACTGCCCAATACATCAAGGGAGCCTTTTCCAGATAGCGAATTCCATCCGTATACAGGGTTACCCAGTCGTGGCGCAGCACCATCTCCCGCGCCGCTTCAGCGTGGACGGTATCGACGTCATCCAGCAGGGGCGGAGTGAACATGCTCGCGCCGTAAATGGCGGCCCAAAGCAGGATGATGATGAGTAGGGAACTTATGCGCAAAGACTTCGATTCAGTAGCCGACGGCGGACCGATATTCGGCGCGAGATCTCGATGCAGCGAATCAGCCGACAAGCTCATGCAATGTTCCGAACACAATTGTACTGGAGAGCACCGCCCAGTCTTGGCATGGGGCTTTGGCGACTTCGCGGTTCGATTCTGTTGATCTCAGGCCACTACAGGAGATGGCGGCTCATCGGTTTGCGATGGAAGCGCGGCTAAGGCGCGATGGCGGAGTGGCAAAGAGCGCGACGCGTCACTAGTCTCTTATCCGAAGGGATGAAAAATAGATTGTCGATCTTTAAGCGGCCACCCCAAGTTCAATAAAGAGGCCGCGCATGCTGGCGCGGAGGTTTTCGTAGTGCTGATCTATCGACGTCGGATTGGATCGTTTGGAGTGGGGCTCGGGTCGAGTGCTGGCGGCGAGTAGTGGCCGGATTACCTTTTCGCGCAGGACCACCAGAGCAGTCAGGGCTCGTAGACCTTCGTGTAGGGCTCGTAGCGGCGGGAGGCTCCGATCTTCCGCACCATGCCCTTGCCTCGGAGTTTCTTGATGTCATAGGCGGCGCGGCGCGCACCATATTCGGAATCGGGTCCGCCGCTCATGGCCCGGACCTTCTCAGCCAGATCCGAAGCCGTGAATCCTGAGGGGGAAGAGGACAGCGCCAGCACCGCGTCGGCTACCCGGCGCATTCTGGGCTTGTTGAGATCAATCCCACCGACCTTGGTTTGCCCCACGTGTACAGGCTGTGGAAGATTTTCCATCGTGTCGTCGCTGACGAAGCAGGCGTCCATGCAGCCCACGGCATTTAAGAATCTCTCCAGAATGCCTCGGAGGCGGATAACGATCTCCGGAAAACACGGCAGGGACCGTCCCCACCGGTACTCTTTGGTGTTGTGCACGATGACTTCGATGCGCAGCACGCGTTCGCCTTTGGTATAAATCTTCAGCGTCATTTTTCCGTAATGGACCTTGAAGATCGTCACGTTATACGCAGATCTCTCGACCACGACTCCCCATCGGGTTGGATTCTTCTTTCGCTTGTCATAGTGCGGACGACTTTTGTCGCCGAAGATCGTCTTGATCCGATCCAGATTCAACGGTCCGCGCGTCCGGTCAATTAGTGCCTGGAAGATCTCGTCCATCTGCCGGCCAGAGTGGAATAGCAGGTTGCGGCTGTATTCGATCTGGAACACTGAGTACTGGTAATGAAAGGTACTTCTCTGTTGCTCTTCCAGATCGAGAGCAAAACAGAGGCAGGTGGTATAAATCCAACGCTCGCAGAGCTGGAGCAAGCGCCCTGCAATCTCGTCCCGAGACAAGGTATCTGCGACTTTCGCCAGGTCTGCAGCGTTGGGGACAGTAGCCAAGCAGTTGTCCTGTTTGAGGAAGCCTATTCCGGCTTTTTGCGCCTGACAGGCCACGTACTCGTGCCCGTTCAGCATCACCTGTGCGCCGAAGGGCGGGTGTCCACTCATCTTGATCGTCAGGTGCCCCCAGTCCGGGTCCAGGGTATGAAATGAATAATGATTAACGTACGGCCATGGT
>DATLKS010001020.1:0-2168 GCA_035538255.1 Terriglobales bacterium | reverse complement strand
GACGCGAGAAGAGTTCCTTTCGCTCATCCGTTCGGGCAAACCCAACGGATTCTGATTGTGCTTTGATTCCGAAACCGGAGCGAACACCAAGATCACGAAAGCAATGGAGAAGGTCACGACGACAAACTGCGTGCCCTCTTGTGTTTACTTCGGGCCTTTGTGTTCGCTCTTGCTGTTCTCTTGAATAAAATCCCTTCAACGTTATGCCAGAACTTACAGGTAAGACTGCGGTCGTTACAGGCGGAAGCCGCGGCATCGGACTGGGAATCGCCCGCGAGCTGGCTGCGCAGGGATGTCGAGTGGCGATTGCCGGGCGTGATCCCCAGATTTTGGAAATTGCGATCGCACAGCTGAAGGCTGAGGGCCTCTCGCTTTCAGCCAAACGCTGCGATGTCTCCGATCCCGATCAGGTGCAGGAATTCTTTCACGTGTTCCGCGAACGCCTGGGAATACTGGATTTTCTTATCAACAATGCCGGAGCCGCGCACGCGCTGGCGAATGTTGATCGACTGTCTCCGGAAGAATTTCGGCGTGTGATCGATGTGAATCTCGTCGGAACTTTTCTCTGCTGTCGCGCGGCGATACCGCTGATGAACAGTGGTGGAGTGATCGTAAACAACATTTCCGTGGTCGCCCATCAGACGTTCGCGGGAATGTCCGCGTACAGCGCATCCAAAGCGGGCGCATTGGCGCTGACAAACACCTTGCGCGAAGAGCTGCGCGAAAAGGGAATCCGCGTAGTTGCGCTCGTGCCCGGAGCAGTGAACACAGATATCTGGCAACAATTCTGGCCTGAGGCCCCACGAGAGAAGATGATCTCCGTTCAGGACGTTGCTCGCACAGTCGTCCTTGCACTCACCATGCCGGGGAATACGTCTCTCGACGAGATCAGAATTGGACCGGCGGGAGGGATGTTGTGAAGAAGCTGATCAGCTTCTAGCGGCTAAGCTCGGAAGCTTCGTATGTTCTTGCCTTTGTGATCCTACCGTCCGGCCCACGATGATTAGCGGCTTTCTTATCGTTCGTCTTGGTGCGATTGATCCAAGTCCCGACAGTGGGCGCTCTTAATTCCGAAAGCAGGGATGAGTAAGGGCTCAGTACGTATAGCGTGATCTCTGCCTCATGCGTTGCGGCAAGAGCTTGACCATCACCAGTCCTGCGACAAATCCTCCGACATGCGCCCACACCGCGATACCACCGGTCATGGCCCGGTTTGCGGATGCCAGTGTGCTGGCCGCACCGCTTAGGAACTCAATAAGGAACCAATATCCGAGCACAATCCAAGCCGGGATCCAGGCAAATGTAAAGAAGAACAGCAAGGGCACAAACATCAGGACACGAGCGGAAGGGAACAGCACGAAGTATGCCCCCATCACTCCTGCGATCGCACCGCTGGCGCCAACACTGGGGATAATCGAATTCGCATTCAGCAGAATGTGGCAGAACGAAGCAGCTAACCCGCTCACGAGGTAAAAAACCAGATAGGAGAAGTGTCCAAGATAATCTTCAATGTTGTCTCCGAAGATCCACAAAAACCACATATTGCCGATCAAGTGCCACCACCCGGCATGGAGGAACATCGATGTAAACAAAGGCAGCACGGACGCATCCGGCACGTGTTGGGCGAATCCGAGCGCCGCCTCGATTTTTATCGGGACCAAAGCGAAGAGATTTACGAATTGTCTTTCTCCGGCCGGCGGGAGGACCATGCGCTGAAAGAGGAAGACGAACGTATTGAGCGCGATCAGCAGATAGTTGATGAAGGGCGTCGTGTACGTCGGCGTGTCGTCGCGAATCGGTATCATGAGGAGCTATGTATCAGTACAAAACGTAGCACAAGTGGCAGAGACGCCATCGCCCCGCGAAGTCTCACACCCGAACCCGATTCCAAGCATGGATGCAGTTCTTGTAATCGATAAGCCGGCCGGCATGACCTCGCATGACGTGGTCGCGCGCGTGCGCCGCCTGCTTGGCGAGCCGTCAGTCGGACACCTGGGCACGCTCGATCCTTCAGCGACTGGCGTACTGCCGCTTGTCGCTGGACGCTATACGCGGCTCGCGCAGTTCTATGGAGCGGCAGAAAAAAGCTACGAGGGCATTATCCGTCTCGGTTTCGCAACAGACACTTACGATGCGGATGGGGAACCGCTCGGACCGCAGAAATCGAT
>DATLKS010001019.1:0-7384 GCA_035538255.1 Terriglobales bacterium | reverse complement strand
TCCACTTCAGGAAGATTTAATGATGTCGCTGCGGACGACTCTTGGTCGCAAGCCATCACTCTCCAACGGCGATGCACAATCTCCCGCAACGCTCCTGGAGCTCAGTTATCCTATCGTCAGCGAGCAAGAGCTGCAGGGAATCCGCTCGCAGGCATTGCTGAAGATCGGCGAACTCGAATGTACTTGTTCGGCAACAACTTCGCTGAGTTACGCGCTGCAGCATTTGTGTCGCCTGGCCGAATTGGCTGTTCGCGATGGCGCCGAGCTGCTCATCCTTTCTGATCGCGGCGCGAGCCCCTCTACTCCGCCAATTCCCGTGGCTCTGGTCGTCGGCGCAGTACATCATCACCTGATTCGCTCCGGCCTGCGCACTCAGTGTGACTTCATCGTCGAAAGCGGGGATGCCTGGGATGTCCATCACATGGCCGTGCTGATCGGGTACGGCGCCGGAGCGGTTTGCCCCTGGCTTGCACTGCGTAGCTGCGAAGCACCGCAAAAGGCGCTTGAGGCCCTAAATGGTGGCGTCAAGAAGGTGATGTCGAAGCTCGGTATCTCCGACGTGGCAAGCTATCGGGGCGGCCAGTTCTTCCAGACCATCGGCTTAGACGATGAACTAGTTGACCTCTGCTTCACAGACACTCCCAATTTGCGCGGACACATCGGCCTCAAAAGCATCCAGCAGGAAATGCTGCGCCGTGTGCACTCTGTTCTCGGCAAAGAGTCCGACTTGCTCCAGGATTACGGTTCGATTCGCTACCGCAAGGCCGATTATGCCGACCAACACGCATGGGCACCCCCCGCCGTTCGCGCCATGCAGACTGCCATAGGCGTAGCTCGTAAGTCCGACGGTTCGGGCGCTGAGAATGCATGGAGCGAATTTGTTCGCCAGGCAGATGCGCTGAAGCCACACAATCTGCGCGATCTGCTGGGATTTGTTCCCGTTTCTGCAGCGGTGACCCTGGAGGAAGTGGAACCGTCAACGGAGATTGCCAAACGCTTCGTAAGCAGCGCGATGTCCCTCGGCTCACTGAGTCCGGAAGCACATCAAACGCTCTCTGAGGCGATGAACATGCTCGGCGGGAAGTCGAACACCGGTGAAGGCGGCGAAGATCCCGAAACCTACCACTCACGCCGTGAAGCGAATAACAAGGTAAAGCAGGTAGCCTCCGGCCGCTTCGGTGTCACCACTGAATATTTGGTGAATGCCGAAGAGATTGAGATTAAGATCGCGCAAGGCTCCAAGCCCGGAGAAGGTGGACAGCTTCCAGCAGCAAAAGTTACCGAGCTGATCGCCCGCTTGCGCCATGCGCAATTGGGAATGTCGCTGATCAGCCCCCCGCCCCATCACGACATCTATAGCATCGAAGATTTGGCGCAGCTCATTCATGACCTGAAGCAGGTCAACCCTAAGGCTCAAGTTGGCGTGAAGCTGGTGTCGGAGGCCGGTATCGGAACTGTCGCCTCTGGCGTCGCTAAGGCATACGCCGATTACATCGTCGTCTCTGGACATGCGGGAGGTACCGGAGCCTCTCCGCTGAGCAGTATCAAACATGCTGGCGCTCCCTGGGAGCTAGGACTTGCAGAAACGCAGCAGACACTCATGCGCAATGGTCTGCGCAGTCGCGTGCGGTTGCGCGTTGATGGCGGGCTTCGCACTGGCCGAGATGTCATCATCGCAGCCCTACTCGGAGCCGAAGAGTTCGCTTTTGGCACGGCGGCACTCGTCTCCCTGGGCTGCGATATGGCACGCCAATGCCATCTGGACACCTGCCCAACCGGCATTGCTACCCAGCGACCGGAGCTGCGCGCGAAATTCCGGGGCAAGCCTGAGCACGTGTTCGCATACTTCCTGCGACTTGCCGACGACATTCGCAGAGTGCTGGCTGAACTGGGACTGCGCTCCATCAAGGAAGCAGTCGGACGCACGGATTTGCTTTGCCAGCTCTCGAACAATGGACTCCTGGATTTATCGCAGCTCCTCTTCAAATCCGATGGCGACATGCCATCCTGTATGACGCCGAGAAACGACCGGCCGTCTGACTTCGATCCGTTTGGTCTGCCACTCGCGGACGAGATCGTTGCTTGTGTTCGTCAGGGACAGCACTTTGATCGAGAGTTCGCGATTCGCAATCAGGACCGTTCCGCCGGAACGGCAATCGCCGGCGAACTAGTTCGCAAGCTCGGAGTTCGCGGTCTGCAGAACAGCGAGGTTCGCCTTGCGTTTCACGGCTCGGCGGGCCAGTCATTCGGCGCGTTTTGCGTCGATGGCATGGAGTTGACGCTCGAGGGCGAGGCCAACGATTACGTCGGCAAGGGCTTGTGCGGCGGCGCTCTCATCCTTAAGCCGCGCGGCAAGGCGATCATCAGCTCGAATGAGAATGTTATTTTGGGAAACGTAGCTCTTTACGGAGCTACTTCAGGGCGTCTTTTCGCGGCCGGACGCGCCGGAGAACGCTTTGCCGTTCGCAATTCCGGAGCTGTGGCCGTAGTCGAAGGCCTGGGCGATCATGGCTGTGAATACATGACTGGTGGATGCGTCGTTGTCTTGGGCGACATCGGCTGCAACTTCGCAGCAGGCATGACTGGCGGAAAAGCTTACGTCTTCGATCCGGCCAAGCTTACTGAGACACGCGTCAATCAAGAATCGGTCGAGTTTGGATTGCCCACGCCTGAGCAGCTTCGCCAGGTGGAGATGCTGGTGCGCGTGCATGCTCTGCTCACGGAGAGCATCTGGGCCCAGCAACTGCTCGCTAGTTGGCAGGAGTGCAGCCGCTTCTTCCGCATGATCGCTCCTCGGCAGTCGAGTAAACCAGCATGGAAGGCGCAACCGGCTTCCCTGCTGCCAATTCCCGAAATAGCACCGCCTACTTTCCCACAGGCTTAAACCACGCAGCGCAAACCAAAACACGACACGGACCACACGGACGCTTCGCGCACAATGAACGCGGAATGGGAGTGAAACTCAAAACCTCATTGTTGATCAACGCCCGCAGTCCGTGTGTGCACGTCGCGGTTGTTTTATGCTGCGACTCGATCACTGCCGAGCACTCATGCCGGCAACGTGTCGCGATCCTCTGAACCCGTAATACGCGATGTAGAGATAGCAAATCACGGGAATAATGAACGCATGGTGGATGCCGATGCGGTCAGCAAGCAGTCCCTGTAACTCAGGAATAATCGCACCTCCAACAATGGCAGCGATCAGCAGTGCGGATCCGTCACCCGTCAGCGGTCCAAGTCCATCGACGCCTAGAGTGAAAATGCTGGGAAACATAATCGAGTTGAACAAGCCAACCAGCAGGATCGTCCACATGGCGAAGTGGCCAAAGCTCAGCATGGAAGCTAACACCAGCACGCACGCAACCATTGCATTAAAGCCAAGAAGCGTGCCCGTTCCGATCTTCTGCAGCAAGGCTGATCCAATGAAGCGCCCAACCATCGCGCCTCCCCAGTAGTACTTCAACATATCGGCCGCGTCCTGCAGGCTGAGGCCGCCGATATCCGAGCCATGAAAGTAATTCGTCAGGAAGCTTCCAATCGCTACCTCTGCACCTACATAAACAAAAATCGCGACCGCTCCAAGCACTAGGTGGCGATACCGCCATACTGAATCGTGTACTGTGCCATGCGCCTCGGCCGATTCAATAGTAGGAAGTTTGAAAAGGCCCATTACTATCGCCAGCGCGAACAAGGCCAGCGCCAAGCCAATATAGGGTCCCTTCACGGATGCAGCTTGCGACACGCGGTAGGCATGCAACTGATCCGGACTCATTTGACGCAATACTGCAATCGCGACTGGAGCCGCGACGGCGCCCAGAATCAGCTTGCTGCCGAAAGTCGGAGCTACCGTTGTACCAAGCGAATTGAACGCCTGCGTCAAATTCAAGCGGCTGGATGCGGTTCGCGGTGGACCCAGCACGGCAACGTAAGGATTCGCCGAAGTCTGCAGGATGGTCATTCCTGCGGCGAGCGTGATGAGCGCAGCCAGAAACAGAGGGAACGACGGAACGGCCGCCGCAGGAACGAACATGAACGCACCGACTCCCATAGTCACCAGACCGGCTACCATCGCTTTCTTATATCCAAAGAAGTCGATGATCTTGCCTGATGGAAACGAGAACACAAAGTAGGAGGAGAAAAATGCGAACTGCACCAGCATGACTTCCGCATAGTTCAAGTCGAAAATGCTCTTCAGGTGCGGAATCAGAATGTCATTCAGGCATGTGAGAAATCCCCACATGAAGAACAGAGTCGTCACCATCGCCATTGCGCGATAGTTGGTGGTTTGCGGAGGGGCGCTGGCATGCGTCGTGGCAGTGGCCGGAGTTGTAGTTGGAGGCATTGAGTCGGGTTCCTCTGTTTCGGCTGAAGAAATATAACCGAGAATGGCGGGCTAGTTGTGGATTTTCCGAACTCCCAATGCCTCGTAGACGCACAAAACCTTCCGAATCGTCGGTCGGGAGGCAGAGGGAAAGCCAGTCGATTGTGCCGAGACATCTGACTTAATGTCCAGGACGATCTGCTATTTCTGCAGCAGACTCATAGTTTGTCGGAACAGTTGTTCAAAGCTTGCGTTCTCTCCGGCTCTGTCGATCGCACGCTTCACCGCCTGCTCGGCCGGAGAGCGTTGATAGCCGAGGTTCACCAGCGCCGAGACGACATCCTCTTCCATGCGGCTTGCCGGCGCAGGCGGTGGTTGTGCAGCGAAGCCTTCGAGTTTGTCGCGCAGCTCCAGTACCATGCGTTCTGCGGTTTTCTTTCCGACTCCGGGAACGCGAGTAAGAGCCGTGAGATCATTGCTGCGCAATGCGTTCACGAGGGCCTCAGCCGCGATTCCGCTGAGCACGGTCATCGCAAGCTTGGGTCCGATGCCGCTCACGCTGATCAGGCGCTCGAACAGTTGCTTCTCTTCCCGCCGAAGAAATCCATACAGTGCCAGCATATCTTCACGGACATGCGTATAAATGTGCAGCGAGACTTCTCTTCCTTCTGATGGAAGTCCAGAAAAGCTTGGCACACTAATGGCAATTTCGTAGCCTACGCCGGCGGCTTCGAGAATCAAGTAAGTAGGATGTTTTTCGAGAATGCACCCGCGAAGGTGAGCGATCATCGTAGTAGGCGATCAGAGATTAGCAATTGGCAGCTAGCTTGTGGAGCATAGGCGTGGTTGCCAATTGCCAGTCGCTATTGCTGTTTCAATCCAGGTCGAAATCACGCAACGGCTTGCCCGTATCGGGAGTGTCCTTGACGCGCTTCACCGCTTCCTGGAATTTACGCTCGAGCAAATCGGCCTTGTTGCGTTCAGCGTCCACCGCCTGACGAAAGAGTGACTCCTTGCGCCCTTCCTGCTCGCGCATCGCCCGTGCTGCCTCTTCGAAGTCGTTGAACGTCTTTGGGCGCACAGGTGGCGTGTGCGCGATTACAGCTCTGGTTTCGGGATCGACCTTCAGCAGCGCTCCGCAGCAGGGACAGCCGACCTCGAAGGCTTCCACCTTTGTCTTCGCCATTCTGCTTCGCCTATGCGGATGATAGCGCAGTTCGCGCCTGGGAGCTAACGGGCTGGAACGGTTGTGTTGACCTTACCTGGCGATGCCTGCTTGAGTGAGTTTGGCGACCTCATCTTTGACAGCACTCAATGTCTGCTGGTCCGGACTTTTCCCATGCGTACGCCACCTAACATTACCGGCGGAATCCACCAGCAATATGTAAGCGTCATTCGGATCGGCGAAGCCGGCCACTTTCTTCCAAGCATCCTCGTCCTGCTCCAGGACAATAAAGGAATCCTGCTCCGCTTTGGGAGTGCCACTGCGCATGCCATGCCTGATCATTCCACGCATGAGCTTGGGGGCGTCCTGCAGAACGGCGACGCTATAGAAATGCACGTCGGAAAGGCCAGCCAGTTCCTTGCGAAGATCCTTACCCCAGCGTCCGGCGGAGTCTCCTCCATTCCTACTGAATCCGATTGTGAAAAGCGCCGGATGACCGGCAAATGCATCCGGCAGCACAACCTTTTTGCCTGAGAGAGCCTCCGCTTCTGTGTGGGGAATCAGCTGCGCAGAAAGTGCTGAGCCGATCAACAATATTGCGAAGGCGAGACGCATTCCCATTTTGCTCCAAACACAGCCATGAATACAGGGGCAGGTAACATAGATATAGCTGGGGTCATTCCCAACGAAGGATGGACATCGGATCCGTCTTGCTTGCGGAGCGTGCAGGAATGTATGTCGCTGCGAGAACAATTGCTCCGAGCATTGCCGAACAAAGAATGAAAGTTGATCTGTCTATCGGCACCATCAGTACACTTCTCAGTATCTCGGCAAGAACAATCACCAGCGGCAGCCCGATTCCATTTCCCGCCAAAAAGAGCGCGCCAGTTCGAGTGGCATGCCGCGTTCGAGGTTCTCCTCAATCAGCATCTCGAAGTGCGACTGCAGCTGCTCGTCGAGATCTTGCGCTAACGGCTCGGGACGGAGAAGCCTCCAGGTCCGGGCCAGTGTCCACGCCATCCAACTCACTTCAAAGCCTCTTCAGGCCCATACAGGAAACGGGCAATTACATTTGCGACACGGTCCCAATTTGCGGCTTCAGCCGCCACTTGTTTGTGGCCAAGCTTGGTAATGGAGTAGAACTTGGCCCGCCGTTTGTTGTCGGAGACGCCCCACTTTGAAGTGATAAACCGTTTCTGTTCCAGGCGAATCAGCGCTGGGTACAAAGTCCCTTGGTTCATCTGCAGCAAGTCGCGGGATACCTGTTCGATCCAGCGGGCGATGCCATATCCGTGCATTGGTCCCATGGTCTGAAGGGTCCTCAACACCATTAGATCAAGAGTTCCTTGCAGGATCTCGGCCCGGACCCTATTCACGAAAGTCCCCACATTACGAAGTTACGAAGTATTTTCGTGGCTTAACACGCGCATTGCAATAGCGGGAATCAGTGCCCTCTCTTGAAAGATTCGGTGGGAGTCGAAGCTAATGCGCGAGAAAAGCAAAAGACCTGCGACATAGCCGCATGGGGATGTGCTGTGAGCGTGTTCGGAGGGACTGTCTGGAGTGGTTCGAAGATAGCCGGCTCAGTGTCTTCGACTTGCAGGTTTCCGGCTCTCGCTGTGTAGGAAGCGATAGTCAATAACCTTCACGGCAAATCCAGCAGCACCTTCCTGCTGAATGGAAGAGGCAATTCGCACCAGTTGACCGGCGCACAGCACTTCCGCGTTTTTCTGGCCCGAGATCTCGATCGGCATTTCGAAGATCATCTCGACAAGTTCGCCCTCAGCCGGGCATCGCTCAGCCCGGATGAAGACACCAGACTGGCTGAGGTTCTCGATCGTGCCTGGCGCCAGTGTAGGATCATTTTGGGAACGAAACCGCACCGGGATAGGAGTCTT
>DATLKS010001018.1:0-2211 GCA_035538255.1 Terriglobales bacterium | reverse complement strand
CATACCCTTCGTCCGCATGTCCTCCTGCTGGGTGGGCCGAACTGTTTCATTAAGGGAATGCGCGAAGCCTGGCAGCACAACATTCCCAAGACCTGGGAAGAACGCAAGGTTCCGATTCCCGAAGGCATGACCCCAGAGCAGCTCATCAAAACTCCGGAAAATGCGCAGTACTTCGCGGCGCTGGGTTCGGTCGAGTTCGGCAAAGATGAGGATCCCGATGTTGGTTGGTACTTGGGCACGGAAAAGCTCGAACACTACATTGATGTGGGCAGGCTCGAAGAAAAGGCCCAGTCCGGCGCCGCCGGCCTGAGTACATCGGACGAAGAGCTCGCGGAATTCAAGAAGCAGTACACAATCCCGCGCTTCACTCCGGCAAAGTTCATGCCCGGCTCAGTCGTTCGTGGATTTGTCGGCGTCGATGGTGGCTCAACCTCGACGAAAGCCGTACTGATGTCCGAGGAAGGCGAGCTGCTCTGTAAGGCCTATCAGCTCTCGAACGGCAATCCCATTCAGGACACGATCGATATGTTCCGCTCACTGCGGCAGCAAGTTCAATCGCAGGGCGCAACGCTCGAAGTCCTCGGCGTAGGCACCACGGGATACGCAAAAGACGTGCTAAAGGAGACTCTGCACGCCGATGTCGCGCTGGTAGAGACGGTCGCGCGTACCGAATCCGCGATGCGCTACTACGATGATCCGCATTGCATCGTCGATGTCGGCGGCCAGGACATCAAGCTGATCGTCCTCAAGGATGGACGCGTAAAAGATTTCAAGCTCAACACGCAATGCTCCGCCGGCAACGGATACTTCCTGCAATCGACCGCCGAGACGCTGGGCATAAAAGTTGATGAGTACGCCGATATAGCGTTTTCGGCCGGCCAGATGCCCATCTTCGGCTATGGCTGCGCTGTCTTCATGCAGTCTGACATTGTGAACTTCCAGCGTCAGGGCTGGGCGGCGAAGGAAATCCTGGCTGGCCTCGCGGCTGTGCTGCCGAAGAACATCTTTCTCTACGTCGCCAGCATTCCCAATCTGGCAAAGCTGGGAAAGCGGTTCATCCTTCAGGGCGGAACCCAGAAGAACCTTGCCGCTGTAAAGGCTGAAGTCGATTTTGTGAAGTCGCACTTCCGCAGCGACCAGGCCGAAGCCGAGGTCATCGTCCACGAGCACTGCGGTGAGTCGGGCGCAATCGGCGCAGCGGTCGAAGCGATGCGGCTTTACAAGAACGGACATGAGAGCACCTTCATCGGCCTCGATGCTGTGCAGAACATCAGCTACCGCACCACACGCAACGAAAGCACCCGCTGCTACTTCTGCAAGAACAACTGTTTGCGGACGTTTATTGATGTGCAAACCGGCGATCTGCAGAACTGGAAAGCGCCCGCATTCAAGTCAAAGGTGCCGTTACAGGCCGGGGAGCAGCGCCTCATCATCTCTACCTGCGAAAAGGGCCAGGTCGAAGATGTGAAGGACATGCGCGGCATCAAGGCCAACCTTGATGCGCTCAAGGAAGCGAATCCAAACTACGTAGAGATCGCCGCCAGCAGCGTGTGGCGCTCGCAGAATCCGCCGAAAACCGCCGATCCGATTCCGAACACTAAGTGGACCTTCAGCAAAGAGGTCAAACAACGCGCTGATCTCATGAAGAAGCGGGCGACGTTCCGCGTAGGCATGCCCAAGGTTCTGAACATGTATGTTTATGCGCCGTTGTTCAGCGCCTATCTGGAGACGCTTGGGCTGGAGCCGGAGAACATCGTTTACTCCGACTACACCAACCGCGACATGTACAAGGCCGGAGCCGGACGCGGAGCGATCGATCCCTGCTTCCCTTCGAAGATCGGTATTCCGCACGTCTACAACCTCATCTTCGTGAAGCACGCGAAGAAACCCCTCGACGCGATCTTCTTCCCCATGATCGACGTGCTCACGACCCACCTGAAGTGCACCACAGGATCGAACGCGTGCCCCACCGTCACAGCCACGCCTGATGCAGTGAAGGCTGCATTTACGAAAGAGACCAACGTCTTCGCCGACAATGGCATTACTTATCTCGATCCCATTGTGAACCTCGCCGATCGCAAGCTCTTCGCGCTGCAGATGTACCGTGCCTGGGCTCCCGTGCTTGGCGTTTCAGAAGAGGAAAATGAGCGGGCCATCGAGGTCGCATTTAAGGCGCAGGAAGACTACGATTCAAATCTGCGCAAGAAAGCC
>DATLKS010001017.1:0-16387 GCA_035538255.1 Terriglobales bacterium | reverse complement strand
CAGCAAGCGCTTCGCGGATCATGCGCGTCTTCTCCGGGGTCATGATGCACTCACGAATGAACGCGGTCGAGATGAGCACTTCCACGGCCGGTACTCGGCCGTTGCCATCCGCCTTGCGGACAAGGCGCTGGCTGATAACCGCCTTGAGCGTCGCCGCGAGCTGCATGCGAACCTGCTTCTGCTCGGGCGGAGGGAAGACGGAAATGATACGGTTAATAGTTTCCACCGCGTCGAGAGTGTGCAAGGTCGAGAAAACCATGTGACCGGTTTCGGCGGCGTGCAGCGCAGTTGAGATGGTTTCCAGGTCGCGCATTTCGCCGACCAGGATCACGTCAGGATCCTGACGCAGGCTGGCGCGCAACGCCGAGGCGAATGAAGGCGTGTCCACTTCGACCTCGCGCTGATTGACGAAGCCGCGTTTGTCGCGATGCAGAAATTCGATTGGGTCTTCGATCGTAATGATGTGCTCGGGCCGCATGGAGTTCACACGGTCGATCATGGCGGCCAAGGTCGTCGATTTTCCGGAGCCGGTGACGCCGGTAACCAGCACTAGTCCGCGCGCCTCTTCACAAATCTTCTCAATGATCTTCGGTAGATATAGCTCGTCGAGAACGCGGATCTTGGTGGGAATCACGCGCAGAACGAGTCCAACGTTACCTCGCTGCTGGAAGACGTTCACACGGAAGCGTCCCAGTCCGGCTACGCCGTACGCCATATCGAGCTCGGCAGTTTCTTTAAACTTTTGCTTTTGCCGGTTCGACATCATGCTGAACGCCATGTTCAGCATGTCCTCGGCCGAGATGCGCGGCTGATCGCTCAGCGGGACCAGCTCGCCGTCGATGCGAATGTGCGGGAAGTTTCCGACCTTCAGGTGCAAGTCGGAGGCCTTGCGGTCCATGGCTATCCGGAGCAGATCGTCAATGTTCATGTTGAGCTCTATCCTTGTTGGCCGCATTGGCGCGCCTCAGGCGGAAGATCGCCTTACCAGCGCCGATCCGGAACGCACTTCGCATTTTCGCGGTGTAAGCTGTGGCGAAAGTTAGCATGGAGCATCTGCAGGCACAATCGGGGCAGCCACTTAGTAGTCATTACTTTCGGTCACTTCACTCGTGCTGGGACATCCAATAGGCATGGAAAACGCCCTGAAAGACGCCACTCTCGGCACAATGGAAAACGTGGCTGCTCGAAATCCGCGCGTCGTCGTAATCGGCGGCGGGTTTGGCGGACTTAAAGCTGCGCTTGGGCTGGCCAAGAGCAGTGTCCAGGTGCTTCTGCTGGACCGTAAGAACCATCACATCTTTCAGCCACTGCTCTACCAGGTCGCTCTTGCAGCCTTGTCGCCGGCAGACATTGCCGCGCCTATCCGCCGGGCTGTTCATGGCAAGAAAAACGTTGAAGTGCTGATCGGCACTGTGACTGGCTTCGATCTCGAGCAACGCACCATCCATCTCGAAGAAGGCGATGACATCAGTTACGACTACGCGGTCGTCGCAACCGGCGCAACACATTCTTATTTCGGCCATGACGACTGGGCAACGCTCGCGCCTGGCCTGAAGACGATAGAGGATGCCACTGAGATCCGCCGGCGCGTGCTTCTGGCCTTTGAACTCGCGGAACGCGAGTCACTGCTGGATGGTCAACATTGCCCACTTAATTTCGTTATCGTTGGCGGCGGGCCAACTGGAGTCGAGTTAGCGGGCGCAATTGTGGAGATTTCCAGGCATGTTCTGAGCCAGGATTTCCACGGAATCGATCCTCGCCAGGCCCGCGTCATCCTGGTCGAAGGTGGCCCGCGCGTCTTGCCGGCCTACTCCGAAGATCTCTCCGCCAGCGCACAGAGGCAGCTTGAGGCCCTCGGCGTCGAGGTGCATACAAATACAATGGTTACGAATATCGAGCCTGGACTCGTTTATGTTGGAGACAAGCGCATGGAATCGGCCGTTACTCTCTGGGCTGCGGGAGTGATGGCGTCACCTTTGGGTCAGGCGCTTGGCGCGAAGCTCGATCGCAGCGGGCGCGTCTTCGTAAACGATCGCTTGAACATCGAATCGCATCCTGAGATCTTCGTCATCGGTGATCTAGCGCATTTCGAACAAAATGGAGCTCCAGTTCCCGGCGTGGCACCGGTCGCGATTCAGATGGGAGAGTACGTCGCCAAAGAGATCCGGCGCCGAGTCTCGGGACAGCCCAGTAAACCATTCAGCTATTGGGATAAAGGCAGTATGGCGACGATTGGCCGCAGCAAAGGCATCGCCCAGATCGGGAAGATCCATCTCTCAGGGCTGATCGCCTGGTCGGCATGGCTGTTCATCCATCTGATCTATCTCATCGGTTATCGCAACCGGTTCTTCGTCCTGCTAAATTGGGCCTGGCAATATCTGAGCTGGCAGTCAGGCGCGAGGCTGATCACTGGCAGCGACGAACTGCCGGGATGGCACGGGCGTGCGGGACCCGCTGTTGAGGAAGACAAGAGGCAGGCAGCGGGCTAGAACCGCAAGCGTGTTTCAGTTCCAAAAACTTGGGTCTTGCGCTCCTTCCACAGGTACCTTGGTAATGACTGGCGGGCCGCGCCGGCACTCATGCCCGTATCTCCGCTTTCTGTACTGATTGTTTCGTTATTCACCGTGCTTGTTCCTGCCATTCTGGTTATTGCCGCAGGAAAGTACCCATCCTATAATCCAGGAACTCTGGACTTACTCCTCCGCCAGAACTTTGATTGCTATCAAGCGGCGGGCTGTGCTGTATCTGCTTGCAGATCAAAGTCTTTGTGGACCGGCTCGGCCTGTAGCAAGGGTCGCCGGAGATGGAAGCTGAATGCGTAAACGCCTGGTTTCGATGCTGTGCTCTACCATGGTTCTCGTCGGCTTTCATGTCGTCACGCATGCGCAGGGGATCGTCGCTACCTACACCAGCGATGGCCGGCTGGTCTACGAGAACGCTCCGGAAAAGCCTTCCGCACCGGCCGGGCTCAAGAACTCGGGGAACTTCTACTGGAGCAATACCGAGTATCGATGGAAACCGGTGCCTCCGGCGTATTCGCAGTCAATGCGCGACGCGCACTCGGCCGCCAATGAGGTTCGTCGCCTGCTGCGTCAGGCTGCCCGAGGCAATTCGCGCTTCATGGCCGTCGGGAACGCCCTGTTAGCCGCGTCGCAACAGGTGCAGAATTCGCCATCAGCAAACGGTTTGACGGTGATCAATCCGGGGTCGGCGCCTCCAGGCGGAGCGCAATGGATCGACAACATCGTTCAGCAGGCTGCAATGCAGCATGAAGTCGATCCGAATCTGGTGCGCGCCATCATCAAAGTCGAGTCCAACTTCAATCCGCACGCCGTGTCGCGCAAAGGAGCGATGGGATTGATGCAGCTCATGCCGAGCACTGCGAAGTCCTTGAATGTGAGTAATCCGTACGATCCGGCCCAGAACGTCGATGCCGGCGTCCGCCACTTCAAGCAACTGCTTGATTCCTACAATGGCAACGTGGAACTCTCGCTGGCAGCATACAATGCTGGAAGTGGGGCAGTGCACCGCAGCCGCGGCGTTCCGAAATACACCGAAACGCGTAATTACGTAAAGCGGATTACCTCACTTTACGCGTCTAACGGAGCACGGCAGTTCACGATCGGCCACCCGCTGGAGTTCAAGCGGGACGCCGAAGGACACCTGTCGGTTAGCGATATCGAGTAGGGTTCCCGGCATCTCCCCCTGCTCCGTCCGGCAGTACCATTGCTACAGCGCCTCAGCCGGGGGCGGAGCCAGGGATGAAGAGAATTTCCAGCGGACCCAGCAGAGTCATTCATCAAGTCACGGCCTCGGTAATAATTGCTACCTGCTTCCTCCTGCTCGCAGGTCCCGCGCATGCCATCAGCGTTGCCCGTAAGAAGCATCTTTCGCTCGAGCAGTACCACAAAGCGATCCAACTTCGTGAGGCGCTCAATGGACGCCCTGAAGCACAGCGCACTGCCGAAGATTACGAGCGCGTGATCGATGCTTTCCGCAAGGTCTATCATGTTGCTCCCACTTCTACCCGTGCCGATGCCAGCGTGCTTGCTGTGGGCGATCTGCTTACGGAGAAGGCCCGGCTTGACAATGATGAGCAGGGATTCAAGGCAGCGATCGGACAATACGAATTTCTTGCCCGCGAGTATCCTGGCAGCAAGTATCGATTTGAAGCTCTGCTGAGCGTCGGTCAAATCTACCGCGAAGACCTCGGAGACAACGACGCCGCCAAAGCCAGCTTTGAAGACTTTTTAAAGCACTATCCTCGTCATCCTCTTGCCGATAACGCCAGGGCCGCCTTGCGAGAGATGGAGGATGAGGCACAACATCCTGCACGCAAGAACAAAGATCAGGCTGCATCGCTCAAGCGGCGTGAGAGCCCGCAGCAGGCGAGCGAAGAAGATGACGATGCGCAGCCGGCGCCGGTCAAGACAACTAGCGCGAAGCACAAAGGACTGCCGCTTGTAACTAGCCTTCGTTACTGGTCGACGCCAGACTACACGCGAATCGCCATCGATGTCGGCGACGAGATCAAGTACGAAGCCGGACGAGTTCCTTCGCCAGATCGAATCTATTTCGATTTGTACGGTAGCCGCCTCGCCTCGGAGCTGATGGGCAAAAGCTACAACATCGAAGATGGCCTGCTGAAGAAGGTGAGGGTAGCGCAGTACAAGCCCAATATGGCTCGCATAGTCCTCGAAGTTGATAACCTCGCGGAATACTCGGCGTTCCTGTTGCCAAACCCCTACCGGCTGATCATCGACGTACATGGAAAGAAACCTGCGCGCCAGGTTGAGACCGCAAAGGCAGAAGACTCCAGTTCTGATGGCAACTCCAACTCGCTCACGGGAGTGCCGCAATCGCGTGGCTCGAAACGATCACAGCAGAAGACGGCAGCATCTGCGGTAAACAGCGCCCAGACGAATCCTTCCACACGTAGGCAAGGGGACCGGCGAGCAGATGCAATAGCAGTTTCAGCGAAAGCTGAGCTCCCTCCTCGCGCAGAGGTCCCGCTGCAGAGCTCCGATTTGGGACTCGCTGAGATCGCAGCGCTGAGCGAGGATCCGGAGCAGGTCAAGGCCACTTCGAAGCCCACTAGCGGTCCCGTTGTTGAGAGCGTCTCCAAGCGCGCGCCAGAAAAGAAAGTCATCGATGATGAAGATGACACCTCAACTTCGACGCCGCTTACTTCGTCGAAGAACACGCGCAAGACCGGCAAGACCAAACCAGCCGTCACTGCAGCCAGTGTTCACACGGCTGCGCCTACAGCCGATGGCGACCTCTCGCTGATCCGCGCTCTTGGGCTGAAGATTGGCAGAATCGTAGTCGATGCTGGTCACGGCGGCCACGACACAGGAACAATTGGGCCGAATGGGCTGCTGGAAAAAGATCTGGTGCTCGACGTCGCTTTGCGGCTGGGCAAGCTACTTGAGCAAAAGCTCGGAGCAGAGGTGGTGTACACACGCCACGACGACACCTTCATTCCCCTGGAGACACGCACCGCGATCGCCAATCAGAATCAGGCGGATCTGTTCATCTCCATCCACGCCAATTCGAGTCGCGACACTTCGGCTCGTGGAGTAGAGACCTACTATCTCAATTTCACGCGGTCTCCTGAGGCACTCGAAGTCGCAGCGCGTGAGAACGCAGTCTCGGAGACTTCCGTTCACGATCTGCAGGATCTGGTGAAGAAGATCGCTCTCAAAGAAAAGATCGACGAGTCACGCGAGTTCGCTGCGACGGTGCAGCGGGCGCTCTATACCGGCGAATCATCCAAGAATCCTGGAGTCAAGAATCGTGGTGTGAAGAAGGCCCCATTCATTGTTCTGATCGGCGCCAACATGCCTTCAATCCTGGCGGAGATATCCTTTGTCAGCAATCCTACAGATGAGCGCAAGCTGCGCACTCCCGAATACCGCCAACGGATCGCGGAGTCCCTCTATCGCGGCGTGGCCCGCTATGCTCAGGGCCTAAGCGGGGTTAAGGTGGCAAGCGCCAAGCAGAGCGAAACAAGGGGGCAGTAACGGCTCTGGCTGCACGAATCCTCGCCCATTCGCCTGGTGTCTAATAAACTGGATTTATAGCTTTCCCTAACGCTCAACCTTCTACATGCAATCCATTTTGAAATTCGTTGTACCTGTTCTGCTGCTCGTTTTGAGCGCGATGGCTGATTCTGCGATTATTCCCAAAGCATTTGCCGGATGGCAGCAGGATGCCTCCACTCTCAAGAGCAGCACTAATCCCGCTGATGCCGACGCCAGCAATGCCGCGGTGTTAAAAGAGTACGGCTTCTCCGAAGTGCAATCGGCAAATTACACAAAGAATGATCGCAAGCTATTGGTGCGCGCCGCTCGGTTCGACGATGCTACCGGCGCTTATGGCGCATACACGCTGTACAGCCAGCCAGGGATGTTAACTGAGGAGATTGGCCGGCATGGAGAATCGGCGGGCGATCGTGTGCTCTTCATGCAAGGCAACATCGTTGTAGAAGCGAAGTTTGATCGCGTGAACGCGATGTCGGGCGCGGAGATGCGCGAGCTGGCCGGCGATCTGCCTGAACCTGCCGCGAACTTGGCGCAGCCGCCTGGGTTGCCGCGCTGGCTTCCACAATCGCAATTCATCGAGCATTCGGTGAAGTTCGCCGTCGGACCAAAATCCTATGACCAGACCGGTTCGCCACTTCCCTCTTCTTCGATTGACTTTTCCAAGAGTCCGGAGATCCTGACCGCTCTGTACAAGAGCGATGAGGGAAACGCGAAGCTCACGCTGATTTCCTATCCGACTCCACAGATTGCGGGAATACAACTTCGCGCAATCGAGCAGAACCGCGCAAACCTGCAGCAGGGAGGCGCTGGAGATTTTCAAGTCAAGCGCACTGGCCCAATTCTCGTTGTGGTGAGCGGCGAGGTTTCAAAAGCCGAGGCCCAATCGCTCCTTGCCGCAGTGAACTATGAGGCTGAAGTCACCTACAACGAGCCGACCTTTCTTTCGAAGAGAGACAACATCGGCAATCTGATCATCGCTGTCTTTGGACTAATCGGGCTGATCCTCGCTGTCGCACTCGTCTTTGGCGTCGTGTTCGGTGGATTGCGTGTGCTGTTAAAACGCTTCTATCCCGACCGATTTATTGATCGACCGGAGGATACGCGGGTGATTACCCTCAATTTGCGCGACTAGCGCAAAAATCCAGCTAAGCTACTGAAAATGTGACGTTTGCCTGATTCAGTGGAAAAATTGCGCCATGTAGTGCCACATTTCCGAATCTGGAACAAATTTTGTAAGTTATTGAATTATAAGGGATTTGCTCCAGAAAATTCCCTTGACACCCCCTGCGCACGACCATAAGATTTCGTCCAGAAAGTTCTGATGGCTTTGCCTCCGTTGGAACTATTCTCCCTTGAAAGAAAAGGCCGCCTATTGCCGGGCGGCCTTTTCGTTTTGGTGGAGAGTGACTCGAAAGGTCGTAGAGGCGACCGGGCAGCTATGTCATTAGTGAAATGGTGAGAACTCCATGTCGTTTGTGTTCGCACGCCTTCAGTTCCGACTCGTCATCCTGAAGCGCTTCTTTTGCGCGAAGGATCTCCCGTGATGTTGCGAAATTAACTGCCGCCAAAGTGGCTCCTCAATCAGGAACGCCACGCTCGGGCCGAAGAGCCTCGTGAGTGCGTTTGAGTGTGGTCATTTCCGGGAGATCCTTCGTGCAAAAGAAGCGCTTCAGGATGACAAATTTCTGAAGTGACGAGGCCTTGTTCAGCTGTCCCCAGCATCATTTGTTCCCATTACGGCTCTCGCGCCAGCTCCCACGCCTTCGCATATTTCCAGCTCACATAGACATGGTGGTACCAGTGCAGCAGGAATCCTTCACGTCCATCGAGAAATCCTGCGCGGAAGAAATAGTTCCAGACGAAGTTCAGCACCGGCCTTGCGCAAACATCTGCCCAAAATGAAAATAGCGAGCGACCGACTTGCCCCTTTTTGATCAGAATCTCGGCGCCTAGCGTCGAATATCGGTTCATCGTCTCGATGTAGCCGGCAAGTGTGGGATACGCGTTGTGAAGGAGATCGCCCTTCAGTGTTGCAGTCGGTCCATTTAAGCGCATAGTTTCGTGTACCGCACGTTCAACGAACTCGCCCTTGCCGCGTCGGAAGAGACGCAATTTACGATCTGGGTAAAAGCCGCCGTGTCGGATCCAACGACCAAGAAAGAAATTCCGCCGCGCGATGAAATAGCCGGAGACGTCAGAATCAGCACCACCAGTTACGCGTCTGATGTCTGCCTGCAACTCGGGCGAGACCTCTTCGTCGGCATCGAGCGACAGAATCCACTCGCAGCTCGCCTTGGCGATGGCAGAGTTCTTCTGCCCCGCGTAGCCCTTCCATGATTCCTCAAAGACTTGGGCGCCGTGTTGGCGTGCAATCTCGACAGTTCGATCCGTAGAACCCGAGTCAACCACGATGCGCTCGTCGGCCCAAGCGATGCTCTTCAGCGTGCGCCCGAGGTTCGCCTCTTCGTTCCGGGTGATGATTACCACTGAAAGGCCCATGCGGGGTCAGGATAACGTTGGCTACGTCTGCCGCAAAACGAAAACCGGAGCGGCGTTGCTGCTCCGGGTTCGTGTTGACTTGTATCTGAGTTAATGCGGACCGCCATTGTTCTCGGCGGGATTGAAGCCTGAATCCAATAGGCCCTTCAAGGTTGAACGCTCCTGATCGTTGAATGTTGACTTGAAGCGATCGGAGTTCATGACCTGCTCCTGCTGATCGGGAGGCATTTGGCTCAGGCTGTTCCACGCGCGGCGCACCTGGCGGCGGCGATCGTCGGGCAACTGCTTAAACTCCTGCAGCGAATTGCGCAGAAGCTGCTGTTTGTCCGGCGGCATTGATTCAACGCGCTGCATGCGATTGAGCATGCGTTCGCGTCGCTGCGGAGGCAGGCTGTTGAATTGATTCAGACGCTGCTCCAGGTGCTGCTGCTGATCCGGTGTCAAGCGCCTGAAGTCGGGATCATTACGGAGCTCCCGCTGCTGCTCCTGGACGGGCTGATTCATGTGCTCGCGAAGCCACTTTCCCGGACTGGGAGCATTGTTCTGCGCCTTACCCTGAGGTATGTGATTGCGGTCGTTGTCGCGACCACGCTCGCGATGCTGGTTATCTGCCATCGCCAGCTCCGGAAGAAACAAAGAGCCAGCCAGCAACACGACGGCCGCAGATTGGCTCTTGAGTTTCATTTTGGTGTTCCCAATTCCCTTTGTTAGTTATTCGCTAACCTGCTCGGGTGTGTTGTTGCTGCTGTCGTCGTCAAGATCTTGAAGCGCGCTCAGCATCTGCTGATTCTGATCAAGCGCTCGCAGATCAACTACCGGACAGGCTGCCTCAATCACATTCTTTCCGGACTTGCCCTGAACAGGGCCATTTACGACGTACAGACCACCGGCAACGGCCATAATCATCGTGAAAGCCGCGGCGGTCAATGGCTTCCAGGAAAAGCGACCACCCATGCCGATTTTCTCGAGCAAACGCGATACCAGGGTGTGCTGCTCGTGCTCCTTCACCTCGCGCAGACGCGCGCGCAGGCGCACGTCGAAGTACTGCGACGGCTCCGGCGCGGTCCACGTATCGAGCACGTTCATGGTCGAACGCAGGCTCTGAAATTCCTGCTCGCAGGCGCTACACGTTGCCATGTGCACCTTTGCGCTGTCACCTGGAGCTGTGCCCGAAAGCGCAGCCTCGAAAATTTCGTCTTTTAGATCTTTGCACACCATAATTGCAGCCTTTCCCCGGAAATAAATCTCAAACAAACTCTTTTAACTTGTCGCGCAGCGTCTCGTACGCGCGAAACAGCAACGACTTCGTCGCAGACTCGCTCAGCTTCAGCACCTTGCCGATTTCCTTGTAATCGAGCCCCTGATATTTGTGCATCAGCACAGCCATCCGTTGCCGCTCTGGCAGCGACAGCACATGCTGGCGGATCGCGGCCAGGCGTTCATTGCGCAGGATATCTGCCTCAACATTCGGAGTAACATCGGCCACATCCGGCGTCGTTCCCGTTTCAGGATCCGGCTCATCGAGATTCACGGTGGAAGCCATACGCTCCGACCGCGTATCGCGCGCGTGATTCACCGCCAAATTCGTGGCAATACGATACAACCAGGTACTGAATTTTGCTTCGGCCTGATAGGAGCTGCGCGACCGATACACCCGCAGGAAGACTTCCTGCGCCAGCTCCTCGGCGACCGCCTGGTTATGCGTCATCCGATACATGAAGCCGACCATCGGCCGGCGAAACTTCTCAACCAGATACTCAAACGCCGAATCGTCCCCCGCTCCAGCGAGGAGCATCACTTCAGCGTCGCTCAACTCGCTCAGTGGTTTAGCGGCGGTTCGCGCTATGGCAGGAGCTCCGTTCTTACCTGCAGCGAGCCCTGGATACATCTCCGGATTGAGAGCTATCGTACCCACGCCCCTATTAACCCTCTCGGAGGGGGAAAGTTGCGTCGGGTCGTCTGACGATAAGTCCTTTGTCTCGTTAGACTTATGCCGGATTTGATCGTCCGGAAATGACATGCTTCAGGTTCCCTTAAGGCGTGTAGGTAGATTAGACGCCATCCCAGCGCGGAGGGCAGCTAATTGTAATCCTTTGTGGATAGAAAACGGTCCCCGGGGAAGCAAAGATGGTGAAAGTCGAAATGAACGACTTCGGCCAGACTTTCCGGATTGGGGGGTCCTCCTCAGCCTTCCGTTTGAAATTGTTGGGCGCGAAGTTCACCGAACCTCCGCGCGGCCCGGTTCCAGGTCGCAGGTTCTAGAACGACGGAGTAGGTAAAAGATACGAAATTCTGGTCGATCCCTTTATCTAAAGGACTTAGCGGTGGGATATCCCTATTTGATCCCATGCAGTCGGGATGGGATATCCCATCGAAAGCTATGGGATATCCCATTCAATCCCATGCGATATCGCATCGCTCAGGATGGGATATCCCATCCCATCCAATCCCATCGGGTGAACCGAAAACTCCATCTACAAGATACTTTCGGACAATCCAAGAGCGCCCCCGAACCGGCATTATCGGTAGATTCCTTCCCAGAGTGGCACTCCTTTCTAAATTCATACCCATGTTTCTGTGCTACGACGGGTTAGAACGAAAGTCAACGACTTTTTGATTACAAAACAGTCGTGGCACCATAGAAGCGCGCTCCATCTTTTTACGGTCTCGATGAATGGCGCATAGCCACGCCTGATTGCTGCTATCACGCAATTCGATTTCTTCTTGCTCCCGAGGCGGCCTACTGTATAGATAGGGAGAACAGGCGCATGCACGCAGAAGCCATCGCAATGCGAAACGATTCCGGGCGGGCCCACATTTCGATGAACAAGGACTTCGATGTCAATTCTCTCCACCAGCTCGCCACCGGAATCGCCTCGGCTGCACCGTTGCCGGACCTTCTTATTCACGTGCTGGAATTCGCGACATCGGCAGTTCAGTGCGACTCATGTTTCATCTATGTGCTGGAAGGAAACGAGCTCATCTTGCGGGCGTCGAAGAATGCCCATCCCGATCTGGTCGATCGGCTGAAACTCAAGTTAGGTCAGGGCATTACCGGCTGGGTGGCGGAGCACAAACAGCCGGTCGCAATTGAACGCAATGCCTATTCCGACCAGCGATTCAGATTCTTCAACGAGCTGCCCGAAGACCGCTTCGAAGCGTTTCTGTCTGTTCCTGTGCTCAGCCGGGATCGCATCGTCGGGGCTATAAATCTCCAAAACCGAGCGCCATACTCCTACAGCCAGCGCGAGATCAAAATCATTTCGAGCATAGGTCTGCTGGTCGGAGCACAGATCGAGATGGCACGCTTGGAAACAGAGAACTCTCAACTCTCCGATCAGCTTGAAACTCGCAAGATCCTCGAACGCGCGAAGGGAATCCTGCAGAACGATCTGAAGATCAGCGAGCAGGAAGCTTACGTTCGTCTGCGCCGCCAGAGCCAGGAACGGCGCATCTCTCTCCGTGATGTCGCGAACGCCGTGATTCTCAGCCAGGAACTGCGGGAAAAGGCTCGCTGATCCTTCGGCTTTCATAGCACTCACATATTGCCATTTCGGTACGAACAGCAGCAGCAGCTTCGAGATGTTTTCGGTAGTTTCGAAGTTCGGCCTGCGTCCATATGGATAAGTTAATAAACATCCAGTGGCGAAGGGCTGAGCGCCGTTGACGAGTTGTTATTACCGGGTACGACTCAGGATTTACAGGAATTCCAAGTGGAATTTACTTAACCGGTTGCCGCTTCCATCTGTAACCAGCAGGACGATGCGATCATCGGGGCGGACATCTCCCAAGTTGAAGCTGGACCGATAGATGCGCTCCTCGGCAGGCTCAGCGGCTGGAATGCCTATCATCCAGGTCTTCTGGGGCTCAACTTCTCGCCTCTCTAATCCGCGGAAAATCTGTACGCGAAAGTGCATATCGAGAAGGAAGTCGTCTACAGTCTTCGACCAGTTGATGGGCAAGGGATCCGAATCGACAAGCCTCTCCCTTGCGGTAACGGTAACCCGAAAGGTCATCGAGCTTGGTAATGCGCGCACCGGCGCGTGGGAAGCGTCGAGCAATACGGCCTGGCTGTTCTTCCCTTCTAAAGTCCAACCTTCAAGCGCAGGGGCTTCAGCTGTCGCCAGAATCTCGACTCGTCGCTGAGAAGGCTGCAGCAACAGTCTGTCAGAACCAAGCGGAACACGGGAATGCAGGCGCCACACACCTCCGGCCAGCAATGCAGCAGCGTGGTTCGACTGAGCGGGCAGGACAACCGTAGGGCTCAAAGCTGCTAGAAGAACCGCAATTCCTCGGAGCAGCCTCGAAACCCTCGAAGCTCGATTTGTGGAATCGCTCATCTGTCCACTCTCGAACTGGCAATGCGTCTGGTTACATTTGGATGGGCTTGCAGGCAGGAAAGATGCCGCTGGTCGTCATTCAGTTCAACCGGACAGGAGAGGGACCGTCAAACTCGCAAGTGTGGACACTCAATCAAACTGCGGCGGAGGCGGTTTGCGCCCGTCGCCGAGCCCAGAACAAGTAAATCGGGATGCCGCTTACAACGAGAAGCAATCCCGCGAGCGATGGAATAGGACGTGTCTTCAACATATTGATCAGAAACCAGCACGTGACCGTGACGAAAAGTACAGGAGTGACCGGATATCCCCACATCCGGTAAGGCCGTTCTAGATCTGGCTGCGTGCGGCGCAATACGATTACGCCCGCGACCATCAAACCGTAAAAGAGCCAGGTGGCAAACATCGCGTAATCGACAAGAGTTTCGTAGGAGCCGGTCACAACCAGCACGGCCGCCCAAATCGCTTGCGCCAGGATGGCAAAGCTCGGCGTCTGATAGCGCGGGTGCACCTCGGCGAACTTGCGGAAGAAAATTCCATCGCGAGCTTGCGCAAAATAAACACGCGGAGTGGTAAGAAACGATCCATTCAGGGCGCCGATGATCGACAGCATGACGATTAGTGAAACCAGCCTGCCTCCTGCGGGTCCTAGTACGCGCTCGGCCATGGTCGCGCCGACATGATCGCTTGCGGCAATTTCGCTGATCGAAAGTACGCGCAGGTAGGCCACATTCGCGAGCAGATAGATAGCGATACATGCGGCTGATCCGAGCGCAAGTGCGAGCAAGATGTTCCGCTTCGGATTCCGGATCTCACCGGCAACAAAGCTGACTTGCACCCAACCGTCATAAGCCAGTACCGACGCAATTAGTGCAACACCGAAGCTGCTGATCGAGAATTCTCCATTGCCACTCGCGGGCGTTGAGGTTTTGGTTGCTATCAGGAAGGCGCTGCAGATGATCGCAAGCAGGCCGGAGACTTTCGCAAACGTGAATATTTTCTGAACCATTGCTCCCGCAGTGACGCCGCGATAGTTGATTGCGGTGAAGACTGCGAGCGCAGCCACGCCGAGCAACTTCGACGCGACCCCAGATAGCGGAACAAAATAGGAAAGATACAAGACCAGCGTTACTGCCAGCCAGGCAATTTGCGCGGTTCGCGCTACCGCGAACATAGACCATCCGCAAAGAAATCCGACTAGCGGACCGTAGCTTTCGCGCAGGAAGACGTATTGTCCGCCCGTGAGTGACAGCGCCGTACCCAGCTCGGCGCACGCGAGCGCCCCAAAAAACGAGATGATGCCGCCAAACACCCAAACCGCCAGGATGGCACTCACAGACCTCAATTCCCGGGCAACCAGATTCGGCACCAGGAAAATGCCGCCACCGATGACGATGCCAATCAGAATTGACAATGCATCAACCAATCCCAGCTTGCGGGGGAGGTCTCGAGCAATGGTTTCGCCAGTCATCGAAGAGCATCAAACGTCGCTGGTGTGGGCATATTGGTTTACACTAAAGCGCCTTTTTCACTTCTTCTCGGAGTTGCCGAATGCGACGACCTCGAATCGCTTGTACGCTCGTCCTACTTCTGTTGTCGGCGAATGTTATCGCACAAATCGATCCGCGAGGGAGAGAAACTGGCATAGGCATGCCCGCGAATAAATTCGCGAACAGCAATGGCTGGTGGAAGCATGCTGTGGTGTACGAAATCTATCCCCGCAGCTATGGCGATTCGAACAACGATGGGACTGGCGACTTAAACGGCATCACGCAGCATCTGGATCATCTTTCGCGCCTCGGTGTCGACGCCATCTGGATCACTCCTTGTTTTCCTTCACCTCAAGTCGATTTTGGCTACGACGTTTCCGATTACCGCAACATCGATCCGCAGTACGGCACGCTGGCTGATTTCGACCGGCTGGTCGCCGAGGCAAAGAGGCGAAACATCAAAGTCATTCTCGACTTTGTGGTGAACCACACCTCCGATAAGCATCGCTGGTTTCAGGAATCAGAGAAGTCGAAGACAAATCCATATCGGGACTACTACGTTTGGCGCGATGGTAAGGGTTCGGGACAGCCACCTAATAATTGGACATCAACCTTCGGTGGTCCAAGCTGGACATTTTCCGATGCGACAAATCAGTGGTACTACCACTTCTTTTATCCTCAGCAGCCCGATCTCAACTGGCGCAATGCAAAAGTCGAGAATGAGATGTTTGATGTTACGCGCTTCTGGTATCGCCGGGGCGTTTACGGATTCCGGCTCGACGCAGTGGACACGCTCTTTGAAGATCCTAACCTCACCGACAATCCTCCTCTTTCGGGAACTGATGCTTATGGGATGCCAATTCAGGAGCACATTCACGATCACAGCCCTGCGGAGGTGCATGCAGAATTGCGAAAACTGCGCAAGGTTGCCGATCAATATCCCGGCCGCGTCCTGATCGGGGAGACCTGGACTAACACGCCCGAGGAGCTCGCCGAATACTACGGCCCCGCGAACGACGAGCTGCAGATGCCGATGTACTTCAACTTCACAAAGGTGCAGAAGCTCGATGCAAATGAATTCCGCGAGAAGGTGGCGGCGATCGAGAGTAATCCGGTGCATGGATGGCCGGTGTACGTGCTCAGCAACCACGACATCCGGCGCTACGTCGATCGATATGGCAACGACCACAACAAGGACCAGATTGCCAAGTTAATGTCGGCGCTTTATCTCACGCTTCGCGGCAGCGCGATCATGTACTACGGCGAAGAGATCGGCATGGAAAACAATGATCCGAAACGCGTGGAAGATGTCAAGGATGTGATCGGGAAGAAAGGCTGGCCGAAGGAGATCGGGCGCGACGGCGAGCGCACGCCCATGCAGTGGGACACATCCGTAAATGCCGGCTTCAACAAAGGCGCCGCTCCTTGGCTACCGGTGGATGCCAACTACACAACGCACAATGTCGCCACTGAATCCGCGGATCCCAACTCGGTCTTGAATTGGTACCGAAGTCTGATCCGGCTGCGCCGCACTAACCCGGCCTTCTACGACGGCAGCTACGTTGCCCTCAACGAGAGTGATCCAAATGTCATGGCGTACCTGCGGAAGTCGTCTGCTGCGCAGGCGATTGTAATCCTGAATTTTTCCGCAGATCGGCAAGCAATCTCGTTAGATAAGTCGAAACTGCGAACATCGCATGCCAGAGTGTTGTTGGCGACTAATCGGGAAATGAAGAACGTCGACTTGAGCAGGGTAGAACTTGGCCCTAACGGCGTCTTGATTCTCGACCTCTCACGAGCGGCTGGACGGGTGCGCCGAGGTGTTTCCGGCAATTAGGCAGTAGCTGCCCTTGCCTGGCTCGGTTCGCTAAGGGCATGCTGCTGTGAAGGCACTGGCATGTGCACGGCCGCCGCTCTTTTCTGCAGCTCCGCGACGAACAGCAGAACCTATTGCAGATCATTCGGATTACTACGCCGACTCGCGCTCAAATTCTGAAAGACTTCTCTGGTTTTGGAA
>DATLKS010001016.1:0-16664 GCA_035538255.1 Terriglobales bacterium | reverse complement strand
CTTGTCCTTCATGCCGGCGCGGAGGACTTCGGTGGTCTGGCTGAGGACACGGGGAATCTGATGCAGGCGCGCGATGTAATCCTCATAATGCTTGACGGAATCGAAGGGCACACTGTTGGGCAGATCGGCCAGAAAAGTGTGAATGCCGCCAAATTGATTGACGGGCATCTCGTGCTCTTTCAGCCCGAAGTCGGCAATGCGTTGTTCGAGGCCGCGCACAAGCAGGTCATGAGAAAGCTGGTCCTGATCTGAGAAACCGGTGGTCGAGATCGCCCTCAGCCGCGCAAGAAAGTCCTCGTTAATCTTTTCGCGGCGCAAGACGGCAGCGAGTGAATGGTCGGCGAGCTTGTCGTTGTACCGATAGTCGCCGAAATCAGTCGCCCGCTCCGGAAACTCGCGCAGATCGGACTCATACTCCTCGTCGAAAAGAGCATTCTGCGCGGCGAGCCGTTCAGCAACAGTCGGAGCGGTTTTTTCTTGCGCCAAGAGCGGAACAGCTACGGTGGAGAAGAGAAGAACCACGATCTGTGGAAGACGCATAGGCCCGTGTAGCGTAGCAGAAGTAGCGCACATCCGCGAAGACAGATGCAGCCGCTATTCGTGGCGATGTTGGCCATGGAAAGACTTGGATATGTCACAGATGGTGATTCGCGATAGAAGTGCTGATATCCTCTGAACCTCAAATCGCTCTTAAAGGGAAGATTGCTGAGCGATTCCATCTTGGTATAGGTGATTACCGGAATGCGAGGCCATGATGCGCAACAGAAGTGCAGCATTATTACTTTCCTTTATCTTGTGCGGGTACGCCGGAGCGCAAACGAACGACGCGATCTCGAAGGCTCCCGTCCTGCTGACAGATGTCGATCGTCGCCAAAGCGTGAACCTCGATGGGGATTGGCACATTATTGTCGATCCCTATGCGACCGGACTCTATGACTTTCACGGCGGGCTGCGTAGCAATGGCTATTTCAAGAACGAAAAGCAGGGGAGTGATGGACCGATAGAGTACGACTTCGGAAAGTCTCCGACTTTGCGAGTACCTGGCGATTGGAATACTCAACGCGAATCGTTGTTCTTCTATGAAGGCCCAATATGGTACGAGAAAGACTTCAATTATCAACATACGCCTGGTAAGCGCAGCTTTCTCCATGTTGGAGCGGCAAACTACCGTTCTTACGTCTGGGTGAATGGGAAAAAAGCTTGCGAGCACGAAGGCGGCTTTACTCCCTTTGACTGTGAGATCACGCAGATACTCCACGATGGCAGCAACTTCGTCATCATTGCCGTCGATAGCACGCGCTTGGCAGACGGTATCCCCACACTGCAGACTGACTGGTGGAATTATGGCGGCCTTACGCGCGATGTTTCGCTTCTGGAGGTGCCCGAGTCGTTTGTCGATGAATACAGCCTGCAGCTCCGGCGCGGCACCAAGACGGAAATTGAAGGTTGGGTGCACGTCGATGGAGCCAAAGCTGGGGCCAGCGTGACTATTACTCTTCCCGAAGCGAACCTTACTCAGACCGCCAACACGGATGCCGATGGACGCGCAAACGTTCAGTTGCGCGCAAACAAGCTGGAGCTATGGTCGCCCGATCATCCTAAGCTTTACCGCGTTCAGATTCACGCTGGAGAAGACACACTGGAAGACGAGGTGGGCTTCCGCACGATCGAAGTGCGCGGTACTCAGATCCTGTTGAATGGCGAGCCCATTTTTCTCCGCGGAGTTTGCCTTCATGCCGAGGCGCCCTACCGTACCGGCCGCGCATATTCCGACCAGGATGCCAAGACATTGCTGGGATGGGTGAAGGAGCTGGGAGCAAACTACGCTCGGTTTGCGCACTATCCACACGATGAGCGTATGACTCGCTTGGCAGACCGAATGGGAATCATGGTTTGGTCGGAGATCCCCGTCTATTGGGCCGTGCAGTTCGATAATCCTGCGGTTCTCGCGAAAGCCCAACAACAACTGAGCGAGATGATAGGTCGCGACCACAATAAAGCGTCCGTGATCCTCTGGTCTGTAGCCAACGAAACTCCGGCCACTTCGGCGCGCACGCAATTCTTACAAACTCTTATCGCAAAAGCTCACGAGCAAGATCCAACACGATTAGTGACAGCGGCATTGCTCGTTCGTACGGAGGGCCTGAAGAAGATCGTGGACGACCCACTGGGCAGCGAGCTCGACGTGATCGGCGTGAACGAATACATCGGCTGGTATGAGCACAAGCCCGAAGATGCGGACCGTACGGAATGGGACATCCGCTATCAGAAGCCGGTGATCGTCAGCGAGTTCGGAGGAGACGCAAAGTATGGGTTGCACGGCAGCCCCGACGAGCGTTGGACAGAGGAGTATCAAGCCAACATCTATGAACATCAGCTCGTCATGCTGAATCGCGTTTCCCAACTGCGCGGCATGACACCATGGATCCTCATGGACTTCCGTTCTCCCCGCCGCCCGCTCCCGGGTATCCAAGACTTCTTCAACCGCAAGGGCCTGATTTCAGAGCAGGGGCAGAAGAAAAAGGCATTTTTTGTTTTGCAGAAGGCGTACACGCAGAAGACCGTGGGCAAGGCGGATTAGGGCCAAAAGGCGATTAATTGCACTATGACTAGCTGTCTCTTCGTCTCAGAACAGGCGAGAGAGTCGCGGATACGACGGCGAGAATCGCGGCGAAAGCAAGTACGATTGTTTGTAGCCCATCCGGCATGAAAAGCTATGACGCTGATTCAGGAACTCCGGTTGTACGCCTCCGATGAAGACTTAGCTTCGGTGTAGGAGTGTAATGCTTTCAATGTGAAACGTCTGCGGAAACAGATCGACGAAATGTATTTCTGCAATCTTTAATCCTGCTGCCGTGAGTTGTTTCAGGTCACGCGACAAGGTTGCGGGATCGCAGGAGACATACACCACTTCGTTTGCCTTGAGCTTCTCGATCTGCTTGCAGACGGCAGGACCCAGGCCTGCGCGTGGAGGATCGACCAAGACCAGGTCTGGCTTCAATTTGCCCGCCACACTCTGCAGGTATATTTCAGTACTTTGCCCTGAAACCTTCACGTTTTCTGGAACGTTCGCGCGTAGGTTCGTGGATGACGCAGGAAATGACTCCACCGCGATTACACGCTCGAAGTGGCGCGCCAAAGGAACAGCAAATAGCCCCACTCCGGAATAGAGGTCCAGCGCGAGCTTGCCCGTGCGGTCACCAATAGCGAGTTGGACCATCCGTGAGACAAGATGACGATTCGTTTGAAAGAAGGATCCTGCGCTTACCTGGTAAGTCTCGCCTGAAACGACATAAGTCATAGTTGGTTGTCCATACAGCACTTCTGCAGGTTGCTGTGATGGCACGCGCGAGTTGCTGCGAGAGAGCGTAGCGATCCCGTACGTCTCCGGCACTGCGGCGGTGAAATGGTGCGCGAACTTTGCTAGAGCATCACTACCCCGATCTCCTAATCGGACATATAACTCAACCATCAATCGCTCCTCGTTCTCATTAGCGAAGAACTCGATCTCGCTGATTGCGGCCGGAACTTTGCCCGCTTCCCCAACCCGCCAGAGTTCCTTGAGCGCGCTGTTGAGGAGCGGAGAACTTATTGGGCACTCGTGTACGGGCAGAAGCTCGTGCGAGCCGTGATGGAAGTAGCCCGCGGCAAAATAGGGATGCGGGCGCATATGAAATCGGGTTCGGTTGCGATAATTCAGCGGAAGGGAAGGGTGTGTCTGGATCTCCATTGGAAGATCGAGCTTGGCAACGCGTCGTAAGGTCTCGAGCAGGATTTCCGACTTAAAACGAAGCTGTTCGTCATAACTCGTGTGCTGATAATGGCACCCACCGCATCGTCCAAAATAGGGGCATGGCGGAAGGCTTCGCAGGTGCGAGGCTTGCAGCACCCGTTCAAGGCGGGCGCGGGCAAAGCCGGGGCGCTCTTCCGTGATGCCAACTTCGACTTGTTCTCCGGGAAGAACGTAGGGGACGAATACCGTCTTGGCGCGCGCGCCGCCGTCGGTAGAAGTGATCCGCGCCAGGCCGTCTCCGCCATAAATCAGTTTTTCTATCGTGAGCTCCACGCGCTTCACATGTAGAACAGACTTAACCGTGGCAGCGAATAACGCTCCAGCAGGCGCTTATGCAGGAACTGCTTTTGCAGTTGATCGATTTGGGCCGCATTCATCCTTCCACGATAAGCTGCGATTTGCCGGTCGGCATCAGCGCGGATCGCGACCAGATCTTTCTCTGGAGTGGAGGTCAGCAAAGCAGCCTGGAGCTTCTCTTCGAGAACCGTCAATCTGCGTTCTACATCTTCGAGATGCAGGCGTGTTGTGGTCGTCCTCTTTACCTCCTCGATCATCTCAAGCAGCGTATCAGCAGATTCACGCGCAACCTGCTCCGCGATTCCGTCCATCTTGGCCATGCGAAACAGGGCTGCGTTCTTGGTTAGATACGCACAAACGTCGTCAGCTGAGAGTCCAGTCTCGCGGTTTTCACCGGTACGCTTCGAGCCAATCGCAGCTTCCTTCATCTCCTCGGCCGCGGCGAGAACCTCCTGCGAGCAGAAGGCCAGACTGTTTACCTTCCGGGTCTTGCTTGGCTTACGGTCATAGGTATCGAATGCGGCATCGATCCCGCGCAAGACAGCTTCGAGCGGAATGCCGGCTTCTTTCCATGTTTCGATCAGCGCCCAGTCGAGGGTGGAAAGAAGCAGAAGTGTGCCACGCCTGCGCTGAAAGTGTTCCTCGATTTCGGTGAAGTAATTGAAGTAGTTCAGCAAACGTCTATTTCACCACGGAGTCACAGAGGGACAAAGGCGCGGGCTAGAACCGGTCAGTTTCGACTCAAAGGCAGGATGCTATCGAAGAAAGCTCGTGATGGTCCTTGCAGGTCTTCCCTGCTTTTCTTCGTGTGATCCGTGGCTCCGTGGCGAACAAACTCACGCCCTCTTCTCGCCGGCGCTCTGTGCTTTCTTTGTCTGTCTTGCGCCGGTGTTGCGCTCGTAGATAATGCGCATACCATCGAGTGTGAGCATCTCATCGACGATTCCGATGTAGCGCGAACCTGAAGCGATGAGCGTGGCCAGTCCACCGGTAGAGACGATCTTCGGCTTTGCCCCGCCGATCTCTTCGATAATTCGCTCGATCAATCCGTCGGTCAGACCGATATAGCCATAGAAGAGTCCAGACTGAATGTGCGCGACGGTGTTTGTGCCGATTACACGAGCGGGACGGCGGATATCCACCTTCGGCAGGCGAGCGGTGCGGACAAACAACGCTTCGGCGGAGATTCCGATTCCGGGAGCAATCACTCCGCCGAGGTATTCTCCGCGTTCGGAGATCACGTCGAAAGTAGTCGCCGTGCCGAAGTCCACAACAATACAAGGACCACCGTAGCGTTCAAACGCCGCCACGCCGTTCACAATTCGATCAGCGCCTACTTCCGCCGGATTATCGACCAAGACAGGCATCCCGGTCTTAACGCCGGGCTCGATGAACAATGGCTTGGTCTGAAAGTAGCGCTCACTTACCTCGCGAAGGGTAGAATCGAGCGGCGGCACAACTGACGAGATCACGACTGCCTTAACATCGGCAGCGTCGATCTTCTGCATCGCAAAAAGATTGCGGAAGAGCACTCCGTATTCATCTGCGGTGTTGGTACGAATCGTTCCCACTCGCCAATTCGCGACCATCTGCTCGAAGCGCGGAGGAGCACCAGATCGCTCGTGGCTCGGGCGATACAGTCCAAGAACCGTATTGGTGTTTCCGACATCCAGTACGAGAAGCATCACTGACGATGAAGACCTATTTGAAGTTTAGCCGATTTGGCAAAGGAAAGAAGCTGGCCTACTATCGGGCGCGAACCGCCGAGCGGCAGTGATTCATTTCAACGATTCCAATAAGCTTCGCGTACTCCGCCGGAGAAAACGGTTTTGATCCCAGTCGGTGTGCGGACTCTCAGGAACCCCCGTCGATCAAGCCCATCGGTTGTGCCTTCATATCCGCCCGCTTCGTCCACATGCACCCGCTTTCCGCGCGCGTAGCTGGAGATGGACTCCACCTGATGCAACAGCGCCTCAGTTCCGCCCGAACCTAAAGCATGCCGATAGGCAACCTCGAGTGATTGCAGCAACGCTATCAGCAGAGCCGTTCGCGGCCATATCTTTCCCGTCTCGATTTGCAAAGAGGTTGCGAGGTGCGCAATCTCCGGCGGAAACGATTGCTGGTTCACATTGATGCCGATCCCAACTACTGCGAAGCGAAGCTGCTCAGAATCGGCTGAGATCTCAGTCAGAATGCCGCATACTTTTTTTTGCCCGATCAGCAGATCATTGGGCCAGCGTAGGTCGCAAGAGATGCCAGAGGTTCTAGCGATGGCCTCATGCACCGCAACTCCCGCCATCAGAGACAGCCAGAGCGCCTGCGAGGGAGCAATCCGCGGACGCAGGATTACTGAGACAAGAATCGCTGTGCCCGGTTCGGAGTGCCATTCGTGCCCATTACGCCCGCGACCGGCCGTCTGCTGGTTTGCGAGAAAGACTGTGCCTTCTTCAGCGCCTGAGCCCGCTGCTTGCATCGCCAGAGTGTTTGTGGATTCGATTTCGGGAAAATAGCGAAGCTTGCCGGAATACATCGAGCCGCGCCAGGCAGCGTCGAGCTCGACCAATTCATAGTTTGACATAACCAGGAAGAGTAAAGCGGGAACACCAGGTGAGAGCCCTTTGATCCGCTGCTACACCCGCATCGCCGAGCGTTCCTGCATCTGCATGGCTGCCGCGAATTCTTCGATGAAGATCGTCTGATCCCGATCCGGACCTGTGGAGATCATGCCTACGTGCGCGCCTGTCTTCTCTTCCAGGTACTTCATATAGCTTTGTGCCTTCTGCGGCAGCTTCGAGAATTCGCGAACGCCGACGGTGGACTTTTTCCATCCGGGCATGGTCTCGTAAACGCATTCGAGCTTCTCAAAGGCCCCTGCAGAAGCAGGAATGCGCTTGTCCGACTTCTTGCCGTTGAGCTTATAGCTTACGCAGACCGGAATCTCATCGAGCGTATCGAGCACATCAAGTTTGGTGACCACCATCCAGTCGATTCCATTGATGGATGTGGCATAGCGAAGCAGAGGCAGGTCCACCCAGCCGCAGCGGCGCGGGCGTCCGGTCACGGCTCCATATTCGTTGCCGCGAGCACGCAGCGTGTCGCCGATTGCGTCTTTGATTTCGGTAGGAAATGGACCTTCCCCCACGCGCGTGCAGTACGCTTTGGTCACGCCAATTACTGAGCGAATCGCGTTCGGAGCCACTCCAGTTCCCGTAACCGCGCCGCCCGAGGTTGCGCTGGAAGAAGTCACAAACGGATACGTGCCGTGATCGATATCGAGCATTGTGCCTTGCGCTCCTTCGAACATCACCGACTCGCCCGCTGCGATCGCCTCATTCAGCAATAACGCTGTGTCGGTCACGAAAGCCGCTACGCGCTCAGCTGCGCGCGAATATTCATCGTAAATTTTGTCGGGATCGAGAGGTTCGGTATTGAAGAGCGCGTGAGCAATGGTGTTCTTCTCGCGGCAGGCGTTCTCGATATGCGTATGCAGCAGCGACGAATCCAGCAGATCAATTACCCGCAGGCCGCCGCGCTTCATCTTGTCTTCGTACGCCGGACCAATGCCCCGCGAAGTTGTACCGATCTTCACACGTCCTGGAGCGTTTTCGGCGGCGAGTTCGATCATTCGGTGATAGGGCAGAATCACGTGCGCCCGATTAGATACAAAGAGGCGGCCATTCACATCCAACCCCGCTTTTTTAAGTCCGTCCACTTCCTTGAGGAAGGCGATGGGGTCAAGAACGACGCCGTTCCCGATCACGCTGCGGCACCCTTCGCGCAGCACGCCGCAAGGGATGAGCTGCAGAACGAATTTCTTGCCGCCGATGATTACGGTGTGTCCGGCGTTGTGTCCGCCGGCATAGCGGGCGACGACATTAAAACCCGCTGAGAGCACATCGACGATCTTGCCCTTGCCCTCATCGCCCCATTGGGCGCCGACGACCACCGCTGTGTTGCCTCTTCTCAACGAGATACTCCGAACGATGCGTTTGTGAGCACACACCTGCTCCTGCCGTGGAGCGAGATCAATTTGAAATGAAGACGCGCGACCGTTAGGCGCGGTGGGTGTGTGACTAGCAATTATACGTCAGGAAAGATCCTTTCATCGGTGCCGCCCGCAGTTAGACTTAATCCATGCCAGAGCTTCCCGAAGTCGAAACCATCGCTCGCGGACTCGACAAACGAGTGCGCGGCGATGTGATTGATTCGGTATGGCTCGGCACTTATCCAGAGCCGCTGAAGTCCAACGCGCAGGAGATTGCAGCCGCACTCAGCGGCGCGCGTATCGGTCGAGTGCGTCGGGTAGGCAAGCACATCGTCTTTGATCTTGAGCCGAAGAGCTCCCCAAATGGCAAGAACTCGCGGCAATGGATTGTGCATCTCGGCATGACGGGACGCATGCTCGTGACTTCGTCCGACGAAGAAGCTCCGAAACACACCCACGCAATCGCTTCTCTCGCGTCAGGTCGGGAGCTGCGCTTCGTCGACCCACGGCGATTTGGGCGTTTGAGCGTTACTACCGAAGCTGCTTTTGCCGGGCCAGGCACCGAGCCGCTTACCATCAGTGCCGACGAATTCGCTAACCTCTTTCGCCGACGGAAGACTCCGATAAAAGCCGCGCTTCTCAACCAGAGGCTGCTTCATGGAGTCGGCAACATCTATGCGGATGAATCGCTCTTCCGTGCAGGAATTCGTCCCCGCCGCCAAGCGGGAAGGCTTACCCGAGCCGAGCTCGACAAACTACGCTCCGCGCTGAAAGAAGTATTGAAGGAGGCCATCAAGCTGGGAGGATCATCGGTCTCAGATTACGTGGACTCCGAAGGCCGCGCGGGCTTCTTTCAACTCCAACATCGCGTGTACATGCGCACCAGTGAGCCCTGTTTCGTCTGCCGCACTCCGATCAAGCGCATCGTGCTCGGCGGGCGTGGAACACACTATTGCCCGAAGTGCCAGAAGTAAATTGTGATCCCGGAATTTGAAAAACCAAAACACGACGCGGTTTGCGCGCACGCAAGCGCGCGGATTGCGCGGAAATTATGGACAGTCCTGCAATTTCCGTGTAATCCGCGCCCGAAGGATACTGCGAAATCCGCGTCCTGTTCTGGTTTTCACTTCGCCGGGTCTCCCGATGACCCGATCACCCGATTCTCTTTACAATTGCCATTGCAATTTACCCTTCCCTGCGGGCACTGAATGACTGACAACGCGAAGCGGTTTGCGATCGGCGTCGATCTGGGCGGCACCAACATGCGCATCGCCGCTCTTGACGGCAGTGGCAAGCAACTCGAACTCATCACGACCAGCACCGAGGTGAAGCGCGGGCGCGATTTGGTAGTCGGGGACATCTGCGATGCGATCCGTTCATTGCGTAAGAAATTCGATGGTCGCTTCGAATTTGCGGGCACCGGAATCGGAGTGCCGGGCATCATCGACATGGCGACCGGTACGGTCCTTCAGTCGCCCAACCTGCCTGACTGGACCCAATACCCGGTGCGCGATGAGATCCAGCGCCGGGTCGATGGACCGGTGACCCTCGAGAACGATGCCAATGTCGCTGCTCTCGGCGAAAAATGGATGGGGGCCGGCCGTGACGTGGACTCGATGTGCATGTTCACGCTGGGCACCGGAGTGGGTGCTGGAATCGTGCTCGGTGGAAAAATCTGGCACGGCATGATGGGCATGGCGGGCGAGTGTGGCCACATCACCGTGTTTCCCGATGGGGTGCAGTGTGGCTGCGGAAATCGTGGATGCGTCGAGCAGTATGCGTCGGCAACCGCTGTAAAGCGCATGGCAATTGAGGCGATCGCGACCGGCAGAGCTCCAGAGCTTGCGCGGGCCATGAGCGAGAACCCGGAATTCAGTTCCAAAGTGGTATTTCAATATGCGATGCAGGGCGACGTGGCGGCAAAGCAAATCTTCGAAGTTGTCGGCCGAACGCTTGCGATGGTGCTGGGCGCCATGGTCAATACGCTAAACCTGCCTATGTACGTGTTGGGCGGCGGACTCGCAAGCGGCTGGGAAGCATTCGCTCCGCTCATGTTCGCCGAACTTCGCAAACGCTCGTATGTGTATGCCGCCACTGAGCCTGATCCAACTTTGCCCGCCCGCAAGCACACGCTCATCACGCGGGCGCTCTTGGGCAGCGATGCGGGTTTGGTAGGCGCAGCGCGATTGGCACTGATGTGAATAACAACAAGCAGCGCTATTGTCATTCTTCGCGCAGCGCGATCATCGGATCGACCTCGGCAGCACGGCGGGCGGGCAAATAGCTAGCGGCAATTGCCACAGCAAAAAGGAGTATGGCGGCAAGTGCAAAGGTAGCGAAGTCGAGGGCGCGAACTCCGTAGAGCCAGGCTGCCAGCAAGCGTGTGGTCGCCAGCGCGAGAATCAAACCGGCGGCGACGCCGCTAACGCTCATGGCAAATCCCTGTCCGACGACTAGCCGCAGCACAGAGCTGATCTGGGCTCCCAATGCCATGCGGATGCCGATCTCGCGAGTCCGGGTTCGCACGTAGAACGTCAGCACACTGAACATGCCGACCGCGCTCAGACACAGCGCGATCATTCCACAATAGGAAATCACGCTGCTTGACAATATGACCGGCATGTACTGAGCTGCGATCTGCTCGGACATAGACATGTCTTCGCCGATTGGGATATTCGGATCGATCTTCTGGATGGCGTGGCGGAGAGCAGGGAGAATTGCGCCGGGATCGCCTTTCACGCGTATGGCCAACCGCATGTCTCCCTCTTTGCCGGGATCACTTTGCCAAAAGGGGAGAAATAGATAGGGAGCCGGAGAAAGCAGTGAGTTTGGAGGCTGAATATCGGCTGCCACTCCAACCACTCGAACCGGCTGGTTATTAACCATGACTCGCCTACCGAGTGCAGATGTTTGTGGCCAGAGCCGGAGAGCGAGAGTCTGATTGAGGATGGCGACGGCGGGCGCGTTCGCACCGTCATGTTCGCCGAAATCGCGGCCTTCGAGCAGTGGTATGTTGAGCGTGGTAAAGAATTCCAACCCTATGTCGTGATGTCGAACTCGCATGGCTTGTGCGGATCCGCCCGACAGATCCACCGTTACCTCCCTTCCGCTTGACCATTCCCATATCAGACCTTCGCCGCCTCGGACGAAGGTCACTTTCTCCACGCCCGGGATCTCTTTGATTCGTTCCACCGCACGGTGAAAGAATTCCTCATTCTGCCGCGGTGAATATGACAACAATTCGGGGCGCACTCTAACTACGGCGATGTGCCTTGGATCGAAGTTTGTGCCTTGGCGAATGGCTTGGCTGCTGCGTACTAGCAGTCCGGCTGAGACAAGCAGCGTGAGCGATAGCGCCACCTGGGCTGCCACCAGTCCCTGCCTAAACCAACCGCGTGTTTGCGAACCCGCCGCGCCGGCGTTTTCCTTGAGCTGCGTAACCAGATCCTGGCGCGTTGCTCGCATTGCCGGCAGCAATCCAAACAAAATGCCGGTTATGACAGTCACTGCGAACGAGAACGCAAGTACGCGCCAATCGAGCCGAAGATCATAAAGGTGCCTGAAACCCTCGCTATCCACGTTGTAAAAGCTCGCAAGCCTATTTTTTGCCCACAAAGAGAAAGCCAATCCCAGCGCGCAGCTTAGCGAAGAGATCAGCATGCTTTCCGTTACAAGCTGCCGGACCACGCGCGATCGGCTCGCGCCAATTGAGAGGCGAACCGCAATCTCTCTCGCTCGTGAAAGACTGCGTGCAAGGAACAACCCCGCAAGGTTGGCGCACGATACGAGCAGCAGCACTATCGCCACGCACATCAGCAGGCTCATCTGTGCTGTGAAGTCTGCCCGCTCATCCGGATCAACTCCTGTGACCGAAAACGTGACAAGCTCCCTGCGTCCCGCACTCGCGGGCCAGTCGCTGGCAGACCACACCACAATTCTGTCCAGCTCGTCTTGCGCATCGCGACGCCGGTATCCGGGCGCCAGCCGGCCAATGAGATCATCGATAACCGTGCAGTCAAAGGCATGTGGACACGTACCGAAATAGCGGGCAGCATGCAGCATCATCAGTGGAATCCACAGCTGCTGCGGATTTCCTGCATGGACGCCCTGAAAATCAGCCGGAGTTATTCCAACAATTTGCAGCTCAACCTGGTTCACGTTGATGCTGCGCCCGATGACGGCAGCATCGTTATGGAACTGGCTCTTCCACAGCTCTGCGCTGATCACTGCAACCGGATTCCTGTCAGCTACGGCATCTTCTTCAGGCAGGAAAAACCTTCCGCGCAGCGGCCGGATACCCAGCGTCGAAAAATAATTTGCGGAGACGAATGCTCCGGGCATTTCACGCGCCTCGCTTGCAAAACGTACGTGAAGCTGAGCAAGCCGTGTCTCAGCGGCGAGTGCGCCGAGCGAACTGTTGTGGTCGCGCAAAGATTCGTATTCTGGATATGAGAAACCTGCACCGAAATGGCCGTGAGGTCCCCTGGCAAAAACCTTCACCACAGCGTCTGGATCATCCACAGCAGGCGGCTTGAGATACAGAGCGTTGACAAAGCTGAATATCGCCGTATTTGCGCCGATTCCTACTCCGAGGATGAGGAGCATGACAACTGTTGTTCCAGGCGACTTCAGTAGAGTGCGCATGCCGTAGCGGGCATCCTGAAAGAGCGTCATCACACCTCCGGCGATCTATCTAGTCATGGTTTGCATTTCCTTAACCTCATTCACTAATGCCTAAGTTGCTGAATTGAGAGCACTTGCCTTAGATCATCAAGGGGCCCAACTTGTTCGCAGCCGGAATAATGCGTTCGAAAGCGCACAGTGGAACAGCAGTGGCTTGCGATATCGGAAGTCAGTTCGTCGCTGTTCAGACGGTCACTGGCTCATTAATTACGACGCCAGCGAGTCGTCTTCCCCCGGATCGGGAATGGAAGAGGGTGCGTCGCTGCAGGGATATGAGTCGGGCGAGGGTCTTGTCCATCATCTTTTCGCGGATCGACTCCGGGTCGGCAGGACGGCGATCTTCGGGATCCCGGTTTAGATTTGGGCTGCATGCCGGATCCGGAGTGTGAGGAGTTACTTGCGGCCCTCGATTGCTCATGAGATAGCGTCGCTTCTATGAAGCTGATTGCACTCTTGCACCAACTGAGATGCTTACGGGCGAGCAAACGGAAACCAGTCTCCGCACGTTTTTCTATTTTGTAATGTGCTTCGTGCCGCGCTTTGCGGCACTCACGGCTGCTCTATAAGTGCGGACGGGTACATCTGAGCGCCGGCGATGGGCAGTCCTCCGTGAAGTCCTTACGTGCAGGGTGAGTTCGACACGGTTGCCAACCGCCAGCTTCCGGAAAATAGATTGAAGATGGTTCTTTACGGTCTGCTCTGATATTTCCAATCGATTGGCGATTTTCTTGTTCGAGAGTCCCAGTGCGACGAGCCGGGCAACGTCCTTTTCCCGCAAAGAAAGAGCTTCCATAAGGATGGAAGTTATCTCTTGTTGTGCGCACAAAAAACTTTATAACGGGAATTTACGAAATCCGCACAAGGTTGCCGCCGAAAAACGAACTGGCAGAAGCATCGAATCGGGATTAGTACTATAGTACTAGCCAAAGATTTAATTGAACTCTCAAGGAAGATCATGAACAGATCAGGTCTGGTAGCACTTCTGGACGCAGAAATAGAAAGACTTCAGCAGGCACGCAGATTGTTGTCAGACGGTAATGCGGGTGGTGTTAGCCGGCGCAAAGGTGCAACTCCTGCCTCTTCCACCGACCGTCGAGGAAGGCGGCACATGAGCGCAGAGGCGCGTCGTCGAATTTCGGAAGCACAGAAGAAGCGCTGGGCGGCGCGAAAAAGAGGGGCAAAAGCGCGCGCGGCCTAGCCACAGCGCAGCCCTACCTCAACGTAATAGCAGCCGTATCCGCCTGGGTTCGCATGTTCGTTTGCGCCATCCGCCAAAGCTCCTCGTATTTGTTGATGATTCGTAGCGGGCTCACGGTCAGATGGGGCAGCAAGTATTCTGCCCAAAGCAAACACCAACAACTCAGGCAGGCCAGACGCAGCTCCACTGCAGTCTTAACGGCTTCCGGTACAGTCAGCTCACCATCGACGTTCGAAGACCCTAATAGAAGTAGCTCGATGATCGCAGAACAATTGCCTGCAATCCAGACAAGATACTCCTGGATTGCCCGCAGCCGGCTTCGTCGAACCTGCCGATAATGAGCAGGGGTCAGCGAGTTCCGCAAGAAAGCATCCTCTTCTGTAGACATTAAGTTACGAAAGGCGACGATATCTACTGCCCGCATTTCCTGCTTGGATCGGATATGGAAGGGATGTCGTGGATCGACAAGAACCCACGATAAAAATAAGAGACCCACCAGAACCCCGATTATGAGTACGGTTGCCGGCATTATTGGTCCCGCAACATCTGAAGGGCTGCCCGAGCCCTCACGAGTTCCGCGAGCAGGGTCGAGCTGTCGAGCGGGCTAACAGGAACTGAAGCATCGCTCCTTTTTCTGGGAGGAATGAAATAGGCGGCCCAAACAGTGTTCTGGCAGAATGCCGCAATCATGATCATCCAGGTCAGCACCTGAACGAGCGAAGAACTGTACAGGAGTCTCGCGGTCACGCCGCAGAATTCAATGGCCCCGTATACCGCAAAACCCGTCGCGATGCCTACGGTGTAACTGGTCCAGGGCAAGCCAAGAGCAGAGACGAACACAAATAACGCAATCACCAGACACATGCGGACCAGTGACTCAACACGCTTGAGCAGCAGGATTCCTGCAACTAATTTGCTGGCTTCAGAACCGTGTGTGCTTGAAGCCGTCAGAACCGCAAGAACAATCAAGCAGAGCAGCGAACTCCGAAACAGGGCCTTTCCCCAACGCAGCAGACCCAGCCGCTGTGAAAATGCTTGGCGGAAAAGCTCAGCTATAACAAAGAAACCGAGCAAGCAGACGAGGATCTCAGTAGTCGAGTAAACGTAGAAGTACGTGAAGTAATGAGACTTATCATTTCCAATCGTAAACAAAAGCGCGGCACGGACAACTTCGACAATCAGGTAAGCCCAAAAGACCGGCTGCTGCCGCCATGTCTTTCTACGTAACATGGCAGTAACAGTCTACAGTTTCCAAGGCCGGAATCGATACCCAGGCCAGTGTCTGAGGAGTCCAACGCATGGCTTTGCAAAACCATACATTGGACCTCGATCTAAATCAAAAAAAGGAGTTATTACAACAGGCACTGGGGCTGGTCAGGGGGACACGTTGGTACAGGGTTCCCGCCATCTGCAAAAGAAGCGGTTGACAGGCTGGCGGCGAGTAAGAGAATGGTGGCAGCAATCTGAAGTGCTTTTCGCACGGCGCAACTCCTTGAGTGGATTTGCGCCAGGGCATGGGCTTACATTGACCGAAGATTATGGATCAGGAGAAAAGTTGCCGATTCCGGAAATCGTAAATAGGGGGGCCAGACTTTCCCCAATTGAAGACTTTAGGCTGCGAACGCTATCGGCGCTGTGCGGCCTGTGGAACAAGCTTCTCTACATTGCCGAATTGCGGTCTGAAGATGGAAAGTATCACCACTGGGGACACATTCGAACGCACGGTGAAGCCGCGAGCCAGGCGGCTCTCGCAGCATTGCATTCCGAACTCTGTCTCGCGGCTCTCCGCACGCCGATTTCAGAGTTGATGCAACAAGGGGGATCAACTGCAAACGAAGCACACGGCGGCACAGGCATTGCCTGGACGAAGAAAGAAACGTCAGGGCTGATTCCAGACGACCTAGCGGGAGGATCCCCGCGCCATTTCAATTCAGTCGTGCTGGCACTTCGCCTGTTAAGTGACGGTCAACGGACTTCCACGCATTCAACTGCATCGCAACTCCAACTACCTGTCCAATGACCTCAGCATCCTGCGGGTAACGAAAGACGCGCGGTACCACCGCAGATAGTGGATGTGGCTGGATTACGAGCTGGCCACCTTCGGTCACGTTGCACCATGAGCAGATGAACTCGTCGCGAGTTTCCACAAAATAGATTGGCCGCTCATACTCTGTCCGCCAACCCTCCCTAACGATCTCTGTCTGGCGTGCGTCCACCTGAAGAAACGACCCCGGCGTCAGCAGGGGTACATGGTGAAGTCCTCAGTGCCGAGGAACGCATAGGTGTGCGACCCTCGCCGGAATCCATCCACAAACTGCAGCGGGACTACTCCCCAGCGCTGAATCATGCGCGCCAGATCCACAGTTCGACGCACATCGAATCCCGGATCCATCGCCACAGGCAGCATCAGGCTATCGGGGTGGGGCAAGGAGCCGAAGCGGTGAGTCCTCGGTATTGGCATGACGCTGCTATCGCTGGCGATCGAATCCAGCTTCACGTCATACCAGTTGAAGATAGTGCGATAATCGCAGCGGTAAATCGCCGCTAGAGTGTAGATCCGGTAAATACTCGGAACCGTTCCTTTGGTTTCGATCTCGGAAAGACGGCTGAAAGGAATAAAGAATTCCTGATTGCCATGTCTGGCGGCAATCTCAGAACTCGCCGCCTCTACATCGCGCAAGGTAAGCCCAAGGGCTTCGCGCGTGTGT
>DATLKS010001015.1:0-5672 GCA_035538255.1 Terriglobales bacterium | reverse complement strand
GTACTGGAGTTTGATGAACTCGCCGCTCGCAAGTCAGGAAAAGTGACGGTTGGACGCGTCTGCATCGATTCCGGTTCAGGAAGCGATGTGGTCGAAGATTTGGTCATTCGCGATCGCCGCCACCTCAGCGAAGATGGAATCGTGCTGCCCATTATTGCGATTAATAAACTCACCGGCCGCGTTGAATCGATTCCCGAAATAGTCATGCGGGGCTTTGCCGCCGCAGGCGCGGAGAACGGTTTCCTCATGGAAGCCCGCGACGTAATCAGCCGAACTCTGGAGCAGTCGAGTCAGGAAGAGAAGGCCGACTACGGAGTGATCAAAGAAAAAATCCGCCAGGACTTAAAGCGTTACATTAACAAGCAGACCAGCCGTCGGCCTCTCATCATGCCGGTAATTCTCGAGATATAAACGTGGCACAGCCTCTCTTAGCTGTGACGCGAAAGAAAATAAACAAACGGCGCAGACCTTTAAGAATTCTTCTCCTCCTCACCGCCATTGGCCTACTTCTGCTCCTCCCAGCCGCGCGAGAACATCTTCGTGCAATGTCGTTGTTGGCACGGATGTCGCAGCAGAAAAGTTGGATCGCTCGGTTTAATCGCGACAAATTCGAGGTCCAAACGGTCTCGTTCACTTCACCTTCAGGGTCTGTGCGTGCTCGGCTTTATGTTCCGCGTGACGTGCAGCATCCACCGGCGATGGTCGTCGTGCACGGTCTCCATCAACTCGGAATGGACGAGCCCAGGCTGGTGAACTTCGCAAAATCACTGGCGGAAACCGGAGTCGAGGTCCTAACGCCGCAGGTCGATGCTTTGGCCGATTACCGAGTTGAACCCCAGTCAATTGACTTGATTGGCACGAGCGCACAGGAACTTACAAAGCGCTCAGGAGTAAGCGTAGGAGTGGTCGGTTTGAGCTTTGCCGGCGGAATGGCACTCATGGCCGCCGCCGATCCCAAGTATTCGAACTTCATGTCCTTCGTCGCGGCAGTCGGTGCGCAAGATGACGTTCAGCGCGTCGAGCACTATCTGGTCGAGGGACAAACCCGCTGGCCGGATGGCCGACCGCTCACCGTTGCTCCGCACGAATACGGCTGGCTGATCCTTATCTACTCACATCCCGAAGACTTCTTCCCTGCAGCCGACGTGAAAGGCGCGAAAGAATCTCTGCGGCTTCTGCTGCATGAGGACCGTAAAGGAGCGAATCAGCAGGCGGCACAACTCTCTCCGCAAACTCGGGAACTTATGAACGCGATCTTCGAACATCACCGCGAACTCTTTCGTGAAAAACTGCTGGCTGACTTGGATAAGCATGCCAGCGAAGCAGTCGCCGTCTCACCGCATGATCACATCCAGGCTCTCAGGGCGAGAGTGTTGTTGATACACGGCGAAGGAGACGACATAATTCCGCCTTCAGAAACCGAATGGCTCGCGCGCGACATACCGAAAGGACATTTGCAGGAGGCGCTCATCAGCCGCGCCATCTCCCACGTGAGCCTGGAGAAGGAGCCAGGTTTAAGCGATCACGTTGCGGTTATCCATTGGATCGGGCTTCTGCTTCAGGATGCTGATAGCGAGCAGCCTTTGACGACTGGTAGCCACGACTGAGGTTGCTTGCTCCCATGCTTCACCTGCTGAAGATGAAGCAGTGCACCCCATAGGAACTTGTCATCCCTTTCAGCGCTGGCGAACTGTTGTCTACTCTATGCTCTGGTTCGCGCCGAGGGGATCGCTCTTGTCGGCGTGCTGAAAGAATGGGTCTCCGCGAATCTAGAGCAAACGGTGGCCACAGCGCGCGTGGCAAAGCGCATCGTGCAAAACTGCTCGGCCTGTCATACGATTAGGGCTCGAACCTGATGACCCTAACGAAGTAGCGCAGGTTCACTTCTGATTCCCTGTTCAGTTTTCCACATCGACCCACGGTACAAACGTTGACATCGTGTGCGAGCTGTCGTAGCACGTAAGTAGAGGATTGCGTGGCACCGCAAGCACCAAGAGGGCGAGTAGGAGTTTTGGACGCAGCCGCAATTCTAAGAATGACGATTTGAGTCGCGTCCTCAGCCTGGATCGAGATCCCGAGATGATCCCAAGGATCTTCCGGGATCGATCCCGAGGTGATCCCGAAAAGAACGATCGCTGATCCGCGCAAGTACGGGATTTCGTCGGGATCTTGGCCGGTAAGTCCTTTAGAAGTCGGGATCACACAATTTTTTTTGCATTTCATCACGTAAAAAATGCGGACCGGCGGTTTTCATGAGGAAAGAGCGGACACCTAAGTTACGAATAGTGTGTGGTACAGGATGAATTAGAGTAAGAACTTGGTCACTCTCGAAAAAATCCAGCAAGCTCAAGAGCGTCTTCGCGGCGTGGCCGTGCGCACGCCATTGGTTCGCGCGACTTTCCGCGAAGGCGAAATCTTCCTCAAACCCGAGAATCTGCAGCCCATCGGCTCGTTCAAGCTACGCGGGGCCTACAACAAGATTTCAACATTCTCTCCCGGACAGCGCGAACGCGGCGTCATCGCCTATTCCAGCGGAAATCACGCACAGGGCGTGGCGTATGCCGCAAAGGCGATCGGCTGTCACGCGACCATCGTGATGCCCGATAACGCGCCGCCGCTCAAGCTGGAAAAAACACGCGCTCTGGGCGCGGACGTGGTGATCGTCGGGCCAACCAGCGATGAGCGCAAAGCCCGCGCCGAAGAACTCGCGCAGAAGAATGGTTTTGCTCTTGTGCCGCCTTACGACGACGAGGCCATCATCGCCGGGCAAGGAACCATGGGACTGGAGATTCTCGCCGATCTGTCTGATGCCAACGTCGTGCTGGTCTGTGTCGGGGGAGGCGGCATGATCAGCGGGATCGCCGCCGCGGTAAAGAACATGCGTCCGAGTCCGCGCGTCTATGGTGTCGAATCGGAACTGGGAGCCAAAGCAAAAGCCAGCTTCGAAGCCGGAAAACGCGTCACCTTCCCTGCCGAACAAACTATGCGCACCATCGCCGACGGACTGCGCACGACCAGCCTCGGCGAATTGAATTTCGAGCACATCCAGCAGTACGTCGATGGCTTCATCACGGTGAGCGAAGATGAGATCCGGGAAGCCGTACGCCGTCTCGCCTTCGACTCGCACTTAATTGCTGAACCGAGCGGCGCTGTCCCCACGGCAGCTGCACTGTTCCACCGGAATGAATTCCCTTCCAGCGGGAAAATTGTCGCCATCGTGAGCGGAGGAAATATTGCCCCGGAAATGCTGAAGGAGATCCTCGGGCGCTCTTGAAAGTACAACGACGTCGCACCTGCTGCCCTACCGGCTTTGTTAGACTATCCAGTCCTGCTCCGAACGGAATTCATGCCCGTGCAGTCTGAAGTATCATCGACCGGTCCCCTCCGCTCTCATCGTGGTCTCCACCGGTTTGCTCTAGTTCTATCGGGTTGCATCTTCCTGCTGATCATCGCTGGCGCGCTGGTGACCAGCGAAGACGCGGGACTGTCGGTGCCGGACTGGCCGACTTCATTCGGCTCGATTTACAAGATCCCGCCGATGGTGGGAGGAGTGAAGTTCGAGCATACGCATCGCATGATTGCCGAAGGTGTAGGACTCCTGACGGTTCTCTTTTGCGTGGCCGCTTTTCGAATCGACCGGCGCAGGTGGTTTCGCTACCTCAGCCTGGCGGCACTCGGGACAGTGATTGCCCAGGGGATTCTAGGCGGACTCACCGTCCGAACGTTCCTGCCTTGGTACATCTCAAGTGCGCACGCGACTTTGGCACAAACGTTTTTTGCCATGGCCGTGCTCATGACCGTATATACAGGCGCGGAGTGGATGGAGTCAGTTCCTGATACCTTCGCCGATCAAGGTACGCCGAGCACGCGAACGCTTGCTGTTTTGTCGATCTGCGCCGTTTATCTTCAACTCTTCTTCGGCGCCGCCTTTCGGCACTCGGGCATGAGTATTCTTCCGCATCTGGTAAATGCGGTGTTCGTCTCAGGAGTTCTGACCTGGACGGCGATTCGCGTTCTAAGCCGTTACGGCCACGTTCCTTCTTTACGACGACCTGCGGCAGCAACTATCGGCCTGCTACTGGTTCAACTGGGCTTCGGCTTCGCTGCGTATCTCACCCGCGTCGTCTGGGGCAAGAATGCCGCACAACCATTACCGAGCATGGTGAGCACCACCGTGGTTCATGTCGCGATCGGCGCTCTACTCCTGGCCACGTGCTTTGTGCTTGAAGAGCAGATCCGGAGAAATCTGGTTAGAGAGTCTATCGTGCTGACAACGCACGCGCCGGCAAGGAAGACGATCAGGGCATGAGTGCAGCTCTTCAGACCGTTCCCAATCCGGAACAGGTAAATCCGGGCGGCTGCCATCCAGCGCACGTGAGGCACTACTCGCGTCTGGGTGATCTCGCCATCCTATTGAAGATGCGTGTCACATCGCTGGTAGTTATGACGGCCTGGGCTGGCTACTACCTCGGAGCACGTCGCGCTCTCATACCGGCATTCTCGTGGAAGATGATCTGTGGGTTGCTTGGGATCGGATTGGTCTCCGGAGGCGCCGCCGCTCTGAATCAGGTAATCGAGCGCGAAGCCGATGGACAGATGCGGCGCACGCAATGGCGTCCCATTCCAGGGAAAAGGATGGGCGTCGCTGAAGCAGCCGCAGTTGGCGTTGCCTGCATATTCATCGGCGCAGCGTATCTTGCGTTCACGACAAACCTTCTTACCGGCGTGCTTAGCGTACTCACCGCGTCTGCCTATGTAGGTATTTACACTCCGCTCAAGAAGCACTCGCCGCTGTGCACAACCTTCGGCGCTCTGCCCGGCGCCATGCCGCCTCTTCTCGGCTGGACTGCCGCCCGCGGTCGAATCGAGTGGGAAGCCCTTGTGCTCTTTGCCATTCTCTTCCTCTGGCAGTTCCCGCACTTCCACGCGATTGCCTGGATGTATCGCGACGACTATCGACGTGCAGGAATCCGCATGCTGCCGGTGGTTGAAGAAGATGGACGCTCGACCGTTCGGGAAGTGCTTGCATATTCGATGATGCTGGTTCCTGTGAGCCTCTTCCCCGGATATCTCCATATGGTCGATCAAACCTATATTCTGGGAGCTCTGATCCTTGGGCTTGCGTTCCTTCTCTATTCCATTCGCTTTGCGCGTGTGCTTTCCCGGATTCCCGCAGCAGAATCACGCAAATTGGCTCGTATCTTGCTGCGCGCAAGTGTGATCTATCTTCCTGCATTGTTTGCGTTGATGATGATCAGTGCGAGATTCACTCCGGTTCAATGAGCAGCTGTTCCAATTCGGTCGTACTAAGCCGCGAGGAAGATTCTATCGTGGCCACCGAACCTGCCATTCAAATCACCTCGCTCGGGCACCGTTACGGCGATCGCATTGCTGTCGACAGCATCTCGTTCGACGTACACACCGGCGAAATCTTCGGCTTGCTCGGACCGAACGGCAGCGGAAAAACCACACTGTTTCGGATTCTGAGCACGCTGATGGTGCCCACAAGCGGAGGAGCACATATTGCGGGTTTTGATCCAGTTGGGCAACCCAACCAGGTACGGCGACGGATTGGCGTCGTCGGCCAGGCTCAGAGCGTGGACGTGAAACTCACCGCGCGCGAAAACCTGATGCGTCAGGGACATCTCTACGGACTGAGCGGCGTGCAATTG
>DATLKS010001014.1:0-3927 GCA_035538255.1 Terriglobales bacterium | reverse complement strand
CCAACTCTTCTCGCCCAGAGAACGGAAAATCTTTCTTCGTAAATAGCCAGGCTATACCGCTCGCTGTCGACCTCATCTCTCAGACCAGATTTTGCGCGTTTACCACCGCTCTGGTAGCAAAAGTTCCGAAACGGCTGGCCTCCGTGTTCAAAGCTTTTGACTTTCTCTTATACGTGCTAGACTGAATGGCGAATATAAGGCGAATACGAGAATACCTGCATGGCGTCCCTCCCGCTATATCCGACAGAGCCGCCCCCTCGTCTCATTGGCATTGCCAAGCTGGCCAGTGAGGCGGAGTACGTCGATAGCGGGCATCAGGTTGAGTTCTTCTCACTGCCGGTGCGATCGATCCTGAACCGCTGCGACTCGCGCCGGAATCTTCCGTTCACGTGGACGATCAACCCCTATCGCGGCTGTGAGTTTGCGTGCAAGTACTGTTACGCGCGCTATACGCATGAGTTCATGGAGATCCGCGATGCCACCGAATTCGAGCACAAGATCTTCGTGAAGGAAGAAGCTGCGTGGCTGCTGCGGCGCGATCTGAAGAGAGTTCGCCCAGGCGAGGAGATCGCAATCGGTACCGCCACCGACCCCTATCAGCCGGCCGAACGGCGCCATCGTGTGACGCGTTCCATTTTGGAAGAGTTGTCACGCCACGCCGGCCTGGAGATTGGAATCGTTAGCAAGTCCAATCTGGTCCTCCGCGACATCGATGTACTGAAGCGAATCTCCGAACAGAACACGATAGGCGTTCACATAACCGTTACCACGGTTGACACCAATTTGGCACGCATCACCGAGCCGCGCGCTCCTCGTCCCGATCTGAGGCTCGAAGCAGTGCGCAAGCTTAATGAGGCTGGGATCCCTGCAGGAGTGATCTGCGCGCCGGTTCTGCCCGGCATTACAGATAAGCCGAACGATCTGGAAGCATTGGTGAAGGCTGCGGCCGAGGCCGGAGCGGTAAATATCTTTGCCAATCCGCTCTTCCTGAAACCGTGCTCACGATCTGTGTTTCTGCCCTTCATCAAAGACAAATTCCCCAAATTGGTGGCGCATTACGAACAGCTATATGGAGAGCATGACTTCGGTTCGCAAGGCTACCGCAAGCACTTGAATGCCTTGATGACGAAGTTCAAGAAGAAATACGGAATCGGCGCTCCCGGTCCACGCGGCCCGATTCGGGAATATGAGAAGCAGCCAACGAGCGAGCAACTGGCGCTGTTTTGATTTTTTGCGTGGAGCCGGCCCGCCCGCGGTTGCTTTTACTCGTAACGCAGCGCCTCGATGGGATCTACTTTCATGGCGCGGTGCGCAGGAACATAACAGGCCAGCATTGCGATTCCGCAGAGCAAGACTGAGACGCCAAGGAACGTAATCGGATCCGTTGGCTTTATGCCGAAGAGCATGCTTTCCATAAAGCGCGTGAGAGCCAGGGCGGCGACGAGCCCTATGCCGATCCCGATCAGTGCCATGCGTGCTCCGTCGCCGAGAATCATCCGCAGAACATCGAAGCGCTGGGCGCCCAAGGCCATGCGAACGCCGATCTCCTGCGTGCGCTGTCCGACGAGATACGACAGCACGCCGTAGATGCCCACACTTGCCAGCAACAGAGCAATGCCGGCGAAACATGCAAGCAGAGTCATGCCGAAGCGCTTCTGTCCGATCGAGTGCGCGACGGTCTGTTCCAGCGATTCCGGTGCATAAACAACGAGATCTCGATTGCTCGCGAGCAACTGATGACGCATCTCCTCGAACGAGGGGATATTAGGGCGCGAGGTGCGCACGTACACGTCGGAACCCAATCCAATCCGCTTCAGCGCGAAATCAGGAGTTTGTGCGTAGGACATATAGAGCTGAGCATGTAGAGGACTGCGCGCGTCCGAGTCCAGTCCCCACTGGTTCACGTGTCCCACCACGCCTACGATCTGCAGGTAAGGAATTTTATTAGGATCGGAGGGATCTGTATTCAGGTCGATGTAATGGCCGATTGGGTCTTCATTTTTGAAATATTGCTCGGCGAAAGTCTCGTCGATTACCGCCACATAAGGCGCGTGCTCGTTGTCGGCTTCGGTTAAGAACCTTCCCCGTTTGAGTGGAATCTGCATCGCCTGTAGATATCCCGGTTCAACGTCATACTCCAGTGTCATGGGAAGCTCGCTTCGTTTCGGCATAGGCCTGCCCACGATCCAGAAGTTATCGTCGTCGTCGCCCGCCATAGGTTGCGCACCGAGGCTGAACGAAACTGCTTCAATGCCCGGCAGTGCAGCAAGTTTGTCGTGAAGTTCCCGTTGTGCGGCCCGAATGGTGTCCGGCGATGCACCCTTGAAGGAGGAGGGGCCGGAGAACGAAAAGGTCATGACGTTGTGTGGATTGAAGCCCGGGCTCAGGCCCCAAAGCACAAAGAGTGTGCGGATCATCAGCCCTGCGCCGACCAGCAGGACGAGAGCCATCGACATTTCGAAGACGACGAAGACGGACTGGGTGCTGCTCCGTGCGCCGGCGAGAGAGCGTCCACTCTCTTTTAAAGTGGCGCCGACATTTGAACGCGTTGTTCTCAGCGCGGGCGCAAGTCCAAAAGCAATACCGGAGATTATGGAAACAAGCAGCGTAAACAAGAGCACTCGATGATCGAGGCCGATGTCCTCCGCGCGAGGCATCGTGCGAGGCATGGCGGCGAGCGCGGCCGAAGTTCCGAATTTTGCAAGTAGCAATCCCAGCCCGCCGCCAATGATCGCCAGGAGAATACTCTCGGTCAGAAGCTGACGAACAATGCGGCTTTCGCCGGCTCCCAGTGCGATGCGTATAGCAAATTCCCGATTGCGAACTGTAGAGCGCGCCAGCAACAGATTGGCGACATTCACGCAGGCTATTAAAAGCACGAAGATGACCGCCCCCAGAAGCACAAGGAGTACAGGCCGAATGTTGTGGCCACCGGGTGTACCATCCGCGCCGACGATCTCATCTTGGAACCGAACGAGGTAAGCCTGCTTTGCGCCATTCACGTCGGGATAAGCTGCGGCCAGTTCGCGAGAGACTCGAGCCATATCCTCTTGCGCCTGCTCGAAGGTCACCCCAGGCTTCATACGACCGATCGCATCGAGTCCCCAGCCCGCGGCACGATTATCATGAAATTGATGCTCATTCCATTCCCCAACTGGAACGTAGAGTTCGTTCGGCACTTCACCGCGCTGGAAATTTTGAATATGCAAATGGAAGCTGGATGGCACAATCCCAATGATCGTGCGCGCAGTGCCGTTCAGGTCCATGCTCTTGCCGATGACGTTGGGATCAGAGCCGTACTTCCGCTTCCATAGTCCTTCAGTGATCATGACGGTCGGACTAGCGCCGATGTGGTCCTCATCAGGCGAGAACGTCCGTCCCAGTATGGGATTGACGCTCAGGATCTCGAAAAATCCCGCCGCGACCATTTCTCCGTGCAGCCGCTCCGGCTCGCCGGTGCCTACGAGATTGAAACCGTCGGAGCGATAGGCCGCCATTGAGCTGAAGGTTCGGTTCATTCGCCGCCAGTCTTCAAAGTTCGGGTACGAAATGGACCCATTCTTGAAATTCGGCATCTGCGTGAACAGCGACACGATCTGCTCGGCATGAGGGAACGGCAGCTTGCTTAGCAGCACCCCGTTCACAACCGAGAAGATCGCAGTGTTGGCGCCAATGCCCAAGGCAAGCGTAAGGATGGCGATCGCGGAAAATCCCGGCGACTTTAACAGCATGCGAGCGCCGTAACGCAGGTCCTGCAAGAACGTTTCCATGAATACTCCAGACACCTCTACGAGAAATGAGTTAGCACATTTTGTGCCGCGCTAGGGCTAGGTGTTTGTTGAGCTTACGCGCTCAATCCCCTTTGAAGCGTGTTCGTCGTCAACATTAACTGTCCGGAAGCGGACAGCAGACAATGCGACGCGGACT
>DATLKS010001013.1:0-1510 GCA_035538255.1 Terriglobales bacterium | reverse complement strand
ACTTTGGAGGGCTTCTCGGGCGAACCTCGTACTGGGCAATGGAGTCTTCCCTCGGATTCCGATAACACCAGCCTTCTGGATTGTTTCGGCAGTTGTCTTTGCTGCCCGAAGCACGGCCCGTGCTCTCCCTTCTCGCTCAGCGAGCGGCGCCCTCGCGACCGTTGTCCACATGGTTGACGCCCGCCTCATACCGGCCGGCGGCGTGCCAGCCAATAAAATCACTTCACCATGTCATTGATGATGCGCAGCGGACTGAGCGGACCTAGCGGGATATAGTCAAAGCCCATCAAACCGGCCTGCCCCAGCGGGAATTTCTCCAAAATGTTTTTCGCCTCTTCCGGTGTGCTTGCGTTGACGATGAAAACCACACCCTTCCCGTCGGTCCGGAAATACCACTGGTCTATCTTGCCCGCGAGATAAGCATTCACCGTGTCATGCACTTCGTGCGGCATGATCTGGGCGCGCTGGGCGGGTGTCATGGGCGTGCCCATGAAATGGGAGATCGCCAGGATCTTCGTGGTGGGCACAGGCGGCAGCGGGTTCTGCGCTGAAGCAGCGCCCTCGGGGGTGATCGGGTTCTTCATGGCAGTAGCTCCTTTCCGGTCGCTTTCGATGTCGCTAAGCGAGGGATCATTTCCGGCAAGCCGACTTGAACAAGCCGCCCGTGCGGCGGACGCTTCGCGTGAGGCGAACGGAGCAGTTTATGGCGAACGGCTAAAGTAAGTTGTCGGGTCATAAGGAGGTCCTCATGACCCGACTTCGCAAAATGATGCTCGAAGAACTCGAGCGTCGTAATTATTCTGAGGCTACCACACGCTGTTACATTCGCACAGTTGAAGATTTCTCAAGACGATTCAAGTGCTCTCCAGATGGTCTGGGTCCTGAGCACATTCGTGAATATCAGGCCGAGCTGTTCAAGAAGCGCAAGTTATCGCCGGGCACGGTTACGCAACGATTGGCAGCTCTGCGATTCTTCTACATCAAGACTCTCAAGAAAACCTGGAGCATCGCGGAGACGCCCTACCCGAAAAAAGCATTTCACCTTCCTGCGATCCTCAGCCGGGAAGAAGTCGCGCGACTCATCAACGCAGCTCTAACTCCTTTTCATCGCACTCTGTTGCTGACCCTCTACGCCACCGGAGTACGACGCGCCGAATTGACACACCTGAAAATCAGCGACATCGATAGCAAACGCATGGTGATTCACGTCCAGGGCGGCAAAGGACGCAAAGACCGGGATGTCATGCTCAGCCCAAAACTGCTCGAGGTACTGCGTGAGCACTGGCGCGGATTACGGCACAAGCCAAGCGCATGGCTGTTTCCAGGCAACCGCTGGCATACCGGTGATACACCGATCACCACCAAAGTGGTCTGGGACGCTTGCAAGGAAGCCGCCCAGCGAACGGGTCTCCAGAAAGACGTGCACCCACATACGCTGAGGCATTGCTTCGCCACACATCTACTGGAAGCAGGCGCGGATCTACGAACCATCCAGGTGTTGCTGGGGCAT
>DATLKS010001012.1:0-9528 GCA_035538255.1 Terriglobales bacterium | reverse complement strand
GACAAAGAGAAACAGCGCCGCGATCACAGAAGGGCCAAGCCGCTCTCCGGCACGCGCTATGTTGAAAGCGGTCGGCTTCACCGATCAAGACTTGCAGCGTCCGATCATCGGCATTGCAAATACCTGGACTGAAATCGGGCCGTGCAACTTCCATCTGCGTGAATTGGCAGCTGCCGTAAAACGCGGCGTACGTCAAGCCGGCGGAACTCCGATGGAGTTCAACACGGTTTCCATCTCCGACGGCATCACGATGGGCGCTGAAGGTATGCGCACCTCGCTCGTCAGCCGCGAGATCATTGCAGACTCGGTTGAACTGGTAGCTCGCGGCAATCACTTCGATGGACTCGTAGTTTTAGTTGGCTGCGACAAGACCATTCCCGGCGCAGTGATGGCAGTGGCTCGGCTGAATTTGCCTTCAGTGGTTCTTTATGGCGGTTCTATTGCGCCCGGCTCATTCCACGGACGCAATGTCACGATTCAGGACGTCTTCGAAGCGGTTGGGGCCCATAGCCGCGGCAAACTGACCGATTCGGAACTCAAAGAGATCGAGGATCGCGCCTGTCCTGGAGCCGGTGCTTGTGGCGGACAATTCACCGCGAACACCATGGCGATGGTCTGCGAATTTCTCGGGATCGCGGCGATGGGAAGCGGCGGAGTGCCTGCTGTCCATCCTGGAAAAACTAGGCAGGCAGAGGCGACCGGCAAGTTGGTTATGGAACTGGTGAAGGCGCAACGTCTGCCTAAGCAGATACTCACGCGAGCAGCGTTCGAGAATGCGGTGGCGAGTGTTGCCGCGACTGGAGGCTCAACCAATGCCGTTCTGCATCTGCTAGCGATTGCGCACACCGCAGGCATTTCTTTTGTTATTGACGATTTCGAGCGAATCAGCGGCCGCGTTCCCCTCATTGCCGATCTCAAACCGGGAGGCCGCTTTGTTGCCACCGATTTGTTTGAAGCTGGCGGAACTCCACTGGTGGCCAGGCGTCTGCTTGATGCTGGTCTGCTTCATGCCGATGCACTCACGGTAACGGGAAAGTCCATCGGCGACGAAGCGAAGAAAGCAGTTGAGACACCAGACCAAGAAGTTGTGCGCCCGGCAGACAATCCGCTGAAACCAACCGGCGGACTCGTGATTCTGAAAGGCAACCTGGCTCCTGAAGGGTGCGTGGTGAAGGTCGCCGGACACGAAATTCAGCACCATGAAGGACCGGCTCGTGTCTTCGACAGCGAGGAGCAAGCACTCGCAGCCGTTCAAGATGGGAAGATCAAATCAGGAGATGCAGTGGTTATCCGCTATGAGGGGCCAAAAGGCGGCCCGGGCATGCGCGAGATGCTCGCGGTAACCGCCGCCTTGGTGGGAGCGGGTTTAGGAGATTCGGTTGCTCTGCTTACCGATGGACGTTTCTCGGGCGCCACACACGGACTCATGGCTGGCCATGTCGCTCCGGAAGCGATGGCCGGAGGCCCGATCGCTGCTGTGCATGAAGGCGATCGGATCGTCTTCGATGTGCAAAAGCGCGCGTTGCGTGTGGAGATTTCTGATTCTGAAATGAAAAGGCGCCTTGCGTCGTGGCATCCACCGCAGCCGCGATATTCGGCGGGCGTGATGGCGAAGTATGCCGCCCAGGTGTCGTCGGCATCACGCGGAGCGGTGACGATTTGACCGCAGAAGGAGACGGCGATAGATGAAAACCGGTGCGCAAATCCTGTGGGAATGTTTGATCGCCGAAGGCGTGAAAGACGTATTCGGATACCCTGGTGGCGCGATCCTTCCGGCATATGATGCGCTCTGCCAGTATCCGCAGATCCATCACGTCCTCGTCCGCCACGAGCAGGGCGCGACTCACATGGCTGATGGTTATGCCCGGGCCGGTGGACGAGTTGGCGTAGCCGTAGCAACCTCTGGACCAGGGGCGACGAATATGGTGACTGGAATTGCCACTGCCATGATGGATTCTTCGCCAATCGTCTGCATCACGGGCCAGGTCGGCAGCAAGTTCCTGGGAACGGATGCATTTCAAGAGACGGATATAACTGGAATAACCCTTCCCATAACGAAACACAACTATCTGGTAAAGCGCGTCGAAGATATCGCTCCGAGCTTGCGTGACGCCTTTCACGTAGCGCGCAGCGGACGGCCAGGACCGGTACTGGTCGATATCACGAAGGATGCGCAGCAGAACCCCTGCGAGTTCAATTCCGACGAGTACGAACCACTCCCTTTAGCGGAAGCGAAGTGCCAGGCTCGTTCGGAGCACTTTGCGGCGGCGCTTGAGTTGATTAACACGGCAAAGCGGCCGGTGATTCTGGCTGGCCACGGTGTCCTGCTCTCGAACGCCATGCGGGAGCTGCGCGACATTGCTGAGCGAGCCAGCATGCCTGTGGCAATGACACTGCTCGGTATTGGTGGCCTTCCCGCCTCTCATCCACTCAATCTGGGGATGATGGGAATGCATGGAGAAGCATGGGTGAACCACGCGATCCAGGAAGCGGATCTTTTGCTGGCATTCGGCATGCGCTTCGATGATCGTGTCACCGGCACGCTGAAGACCTATGCACCCAAGGCGAAGAAGATTCACGTTGAGATCGATCCCGCCGAGATCAATAAAAACGTCCGAGTAGATGTTGCGTTGGTTTCGGACCTGCGCCCTGCACTGCAGCGGCTACTTCCGCAGGTTCAACGGATCGACCGTCAGGAGTGGCTGCATCACATCGACGAACTCAAGGGCGACTCCGCGGTTCGAGATATTCAGAAATTGCCCGACAGCGGGCACCTATATGCCGCCCATGTAATTCATGACCTCTGGCGAGAGACGAACGGGAATTCCATTGTGGTAACCGACGTTGGTCAACATCAGATGTGGGAGGCGCAGTACTACAAGCACGAGCAGCCACGGTCCCTCATTACATCCGGTGGGCTAGGAACTATGGGATTTGCGCTGCCGGCCGCAATAGGGGCTAAATTCGCTCGTCCGGATGCCGAGGTCTGGGTGATTGCCGGGGATGGCGGATTCCAAATGACGATGCCCGAGCTGGCAACAGCAGCGCAGGAAGGTATCGATCTGAACATTGCTGTAATCAACAACGGGTATCTTGGGATGGTTCGACAGTGGCAGGAGTTCTTCTACGATCGCCGCTACTCGGCGACTCCGCTGCTGAGTCCCAATTTTGCAAAGCTGGCAGAGGCGTTCGGTTTGCGAGGACTCACCGTTCGAAGGCGTGAGGAAGTTGTCCCGGCGATTCGTGATGCGCGCGAGCACGGGGGAACGTTCCTCATCAATTTCCTGGTTGAGCAGGAAGATTCCGTCTTCCCGATGGTTCCAAGCGGCGCCGCATTAAATGAAATGATCCGACGTCCAAATCCGCTCGTAGAAACCGCGGCTTCGGAGGCATAGGATGGTACGAACTTTCATCGTGTATGTCGCCGACCATCCGGGTGTGCTGAACCGCGTGTCATCGCTCTTCCGGCGCCGAGGATATAACATCGAGTCTCTTACGGTCGGACACACGCACCAGCCGGGGGTCTCGCGCATGACTGTCGTGGTCGCCATCGACGAAGTTGGAGCTCCACTGGTGATGGCCAATCTGTACAAGCTTGCCGAAGTAGTACGCGTGGACGACATCACCGCAGTTCCATCAGTTCATCGCGAGCTGGTGATTGCGAAGATCGCCGTGACCGAGAGCACACGCGAAAAGTTACGGCGCCTGCTTGATTCGGTGGGAGCGAGGACGCTGGAGTCCGGAGACGAATCCCTGGTGATCGAGGCAACTGGCACGGAAGAGAGTATCAATACGCTCATTGAAGCAATCAGCCCCTTTGGCATTCTTGAATTGACGCGCACAGGAAGAGTAGCAATGACAAGCGCTCACACGCCTGCGGTTTCGTGGATATCTGCTCAAGACCAAGGGCAGCAAGCACCACTTTGGAACCAAAACCATACCGCGGATCTGCCGCGAAATTGTTCGTAGGAAAGGGAATTCACGATGGCCAAGATTTATTACGAGAACTCCGCTGATCTTTCACTCGTGCGCGCGAAGAAAGTGGCCGTCTTCGGCTACGGCTCGCAGGGACACGCCCATGCTCTCAATCTGCGCGACAGTGGAGTTGAAGTGAAAATTGCGCTCGATGCCCAGAGCCGCTCTCGAGCGAAGGCGCGTGAAGCAGGGTTTGAAGTGCTGAATCCGAAAGATGCTGCAGTTTGGGGCGACATTCTCGTAATTCTTGTACCCGATACGGTTCAGCCGAAACTATATAACGAGGCGATCGCGCCGGCGCTTACCAGCAGCAAGACGCTGCTTTTCGCCCATGGTTTCAATATCCATTTCAAGACCATTAATCCTCCCGCCAAGGCCGACGTGGTGATGATTGCACCGAAGTCTCCCGGACACCGTGTTCGCGAAGTGTTCGTTGAAGGCGGCGGCACGCCCGGGCTGCTGGCGGTTCAACAAGACGCGAGCGGCAGTGCGAAGGCTCTAGCTCTCTCTTACGCACGCGGCATCGGTTGCACCCGCGCCGGTGTGATCGAGACTACATTCGCGGAGGAAACCGAGACGGATCTCTTCGGAGAGCAGGCGGTTTTGTGTGGCGGCGTGAGTGCACTGATCAAAGCGGGATTCGAGACGTTGGTCGATGCCGGATATCAGCCAGAGATCGCGTATTTCGAATGCCTGCATGAGCTGAAGCTGATCGTCGATCTAATGTATCGCGGTGGCCTTAACTTCATGAGGTATTCAGTCAGTGACACGGCAGAGTATGGCGATTACACAGGCGGCCCGAAGGTCGTCACTCCCGAGACATATGCCGCTTTAAAAAAGATGTTGGCCGATGTTCGCAGCGGCGATTTTGCTCGCGAATGGATTGCAGAAAACGAAAAAGGACGTCCCTGGTTCAACAGAGTTCGCAGCCAGGAACGCGAACATCCGATTGAGCGAGTGGGCGCGCAACTGCGGGCGATGATGCCGTTCGTTAATCCAACAACGGTGACTCCGGATCAAACAGAGACCCTGGCAAAAGTGGAGCCCAAAGGGCAGCAGACGGCGAAAGTGGCTGTCTAGGAGAAGTCAAATGGCAGTCTATGACCTCAACAAGATGCGGCCGGATTACCTCACTCGCCAATACCGGCGCAAAGTGGCAGCGGGCGAGAGTTTGACGCTCGCTCGCTTGGAAGCCAAGCAGGGTTCAATAACTCAGCCTCACCGCCACGATCATGAGGAAGTAATCCTCGTGCTAAAGGGATCATGGCGTTTTCATCTGCCGAATGGTTCTGTGACTCTGTACCCTAATCAGGTACTGACTATCCCGCCAAGCGTAGAGCACTCGTCGGAGGTGCTGGAGGACGTAGTTGCCATCGATGTCTGCACTCCGCAGCGGAGGGACTGGATCAACGCAGAGGATCGCGGCCTGCATTCGGAAGCGGATGAAAGTCTGTGGGCTGTTTAGAAGGATCAGGAGCGGTTGAGCATTTTGCTACTGTCGTTATTTACCTGCTTCGCTAAAGGTTGTACTTCTTTGCCAGATGCCTGAAGGAACGGTACGAGATCTTCAGCATCTCCGCGGCACGGGTCTGAACTCCACCAGTTTGGCGTAACGCAGATTGCAAGAGCGAGCGCTCAAGCTCGGCGACATAAGCTTCCATGTCCAAACCTTCGGCCGGCACGCTCACTGAATCCGCCGGTCCGACGCCGGCTGCCGCAGCCGCGGCGCGAGCCTTTGAACGCTCCCCAGGTGTGCTGACGTTGAGGACTTCCGTGCTCTCCATTGCCACGCCACGTTCAATGGTGTTCTCCAGCTGGCGCACGTTTCCCGGCCAGTCGTAGCTCGAGAGTACTGTAAGGGACTCATCGGAGATGCGTAAGATGTTTTTTCCTGCTGCCGGGGCGTATCGTTTCAGGAAACTGTTTGCGAGAAGAGGAATGTCTTCCTGACGAGCCCGCAACGGTGGTACTTCAATGGGAATTACGCTGATGCGGTAATACAAATCTTCACGGAATGTTTTCTCTTCTACCATCTGGTGAAGGTCGCGATTTGTCGCAGCAATCACACGCACATCGACTGTGGTCTCAGCGGTCCCGCCCACTGGGCGAATGGTGCGCTCCTGCAATACGCGCAGAAGCTTTACCTGCATCGCGAGACTCATCTCACCGATTTCATCGAGGAAGATTGTGCCCCCATCGGCGACTTCAAACAGACCCTGCTTGTTTTGATTCGCGCCGGTAAACGCTCCCTTGACGTAGCCGAAGAGCTCGCTTTCCAGAAGAGTTTCCGGAAATGCTCCGCAGTTCACCGAAACAAAAGGTTGTCCGTCGCGCTGCGAACAAGAGTGGACCGCGCGCGCGACCAACTCTTTGCCTGTGCCACTCTCTCCGTGAATCAGAATCGTGCTGCCCGTCGAGGCGACGGTGCGAATAGTCTCTTTAAGTTGGTTGATGGCCGGACTACACCCGATGAGATTGTCGAGCGAGTTTCGACTGGCAGCATCACGCCGATAAGCCTGATTTTGGCGGCGGAGTTCAAGGACTTCGGCCGCCCGACCAATGGAGACTCGTACTTCGTCCACCAACCCATTCGGAGTTTTTTGAATGTAATCAAAGGCTCCGGACTTGACTGCCTGTACTGCGGAATCGAAATCTCCCGCAGCAGTGATGAGCACAACGGCCGACTGCGGCGAAACGCGATGCGCGTGTTTCAACACCTCGATTCCATTAACACCCGGCATCTTAATATCAGTAACGATTACGTCATAACGCGCGGATTCGATTTTCCTGACTGCCAACTCCCCGGAGTTGACGATTTCAACCTTGTGTCCTTCCTTACGCAATGCGATATCGAGCAACTCGCGAATGGAGCGCTCGTCGTCGCATACCAAGACATTAGCCATGGACACTCTCCGCCGCAGCTACTGCGGTGCGCACCCGTTTTTCTGCTAGCGTGAGTGCCTGGGGGCGAGCGTACGCTTGCGGAATCTCGACCACAAATTCCGCGCCTTCTTTAAAGCCTGAGACGGCGTACACGCGTCCCTTGTGCGCCTGCACGATCTGATACACAAGCGCGAGGCCGAGTCCGGTCCCACCCTCAAAGTTCGATTGAAATGGCTCGAATATCTTCTCCACCTGCTCCGGCCGAAGTCCGACGCCAGTATCCTTGAAGGAAAGAGCCCAGTTGTTTCCGTGGACACGAAGAGTGACTTTAAGTGTTCCACCGTCAGGCATAGCGCGAAATGCGTTGTCACACAAATTCCAAAAGACCTGCTTGATCCGATCGGAATCAACCGACGCCAACGCCTCTCGGGCTTCGAAACTCCGCACTATACGATATTCCGCAGTGCCCCGCGTGGGCCGGTTTTCGATCAGCCGGAGGGTCTCCTCAATGAGCAGCAGCAGATCGTGTTGCGCAAACTTATAGCTTTTTTCCCGCGAATACATTAAGAAGTCGGAGATGATGTTGTTCAGACGCTCTGACTCCCGGCGAACTATATCGACCAATACCTGTTGCTCGTCGTTGAGCGTAGCCATCTTGGAGAGCATCTGCACCGAGCCCGCGATAGAAGACAAAGGGTTCCGAATCTCGTGCGCTATGCCCGACGCGAGTCGACCGATAGCGGAGAGACGATCACGTTGCCGAATCTCATTCTCAAGCCGCCGCACCTCGGTAAGATCGGCAAAGGTATAGACAAATCCAATCATCCCGCCATCATGAGTGGTGAGCGGTGTGATCGTGAGTCCAAATATCTTTTCTCCTTCCGGCGTCTTGGCGCGCAATTCGTCCTGTATTGGGTAAGAATCTGCGGCTGGCATGGGGTCGACAAACAAAGAAGCAATATGAGTCCCAAGGACTTCGTTGGATCTGCGTTTTAGAAAATTCAACCCGGGCTGATTGATCAACGCGATCTTTCCATCAAGATCGGTAGTGATGAGTCCGCCGCGCATGCAGTGCAGAATGTTTTCCTGCATTGCCTGCAAATCCTGGAGTTCGTCGTTCTTGACGTGCAGTTCGACATCGACTTGCCGTAGCTTTGCGCTCAGATTGCTGGCCAGATAGGCAATCGCCATGTAGGCGAAGAAGTTTATGGCTACGGCAAACTGCACCGACCTCAAGTCTGGACGCGAAATCGAATACGAGGGGATGAGCTGATAATACGACAGATCGAGGATGGCACCGAAAGCAATGAAGGATAACGCGCTACTCAGGTATGCCCACCAGCGCGGCAGAAGAATGCTGGCCACGATAATAACGAGCGGATAAAGAAAGTTGAACGAAGTATCAATTCCGCCAGTGATGTAAATCACTGCTGTTGCCAGTGCAATATCGCTCAGTACCTGAATTCGGGCCTGCAGTTTGGAATCGCGCCAAATCGAGTTCAGGATCAGAAAGAACAGTGCTACACCATACCAGAGCGCAATAGCAATTATGAAAGCGTGCTCCGAAATATTTGTGTGAGTGAGCCGAACGATGGAAAGTCCAATGACAAGCAGAAAGGTGATGATGATGATTCTCACCTTTACCAGCCAGGCCAACCATGTTCGTTCGTCAAAAGGGCGTGACATGAGCTACAACTTTCCAGGACACACTGCTATTCACCAAACGGTTGAGTTATTGCTTGAACGAAACAGGTGAAGGAGCAGTCCTTGGCTGCTCCTTCGACCTGCAGACCTTCCAATGTCCCGAAATGCTATCCAGAGAGCTTGGCAATCATCGAGAAGAGCGGCATGTAAAGCGAGATGACGATGCCGCCGACCGCAACACCGAGAAATGCGATCATGAGCGGCTCCAACAAGGTCAGCAGATCCTTGGTCGCTGCGTCTACCTCGTCTTCATAAAAGTCGGCGATCTTCTGGAGCATATTGTCCATTGCGCCTGTAGCTTCGCCGACGCCAATCATCTGTGTGACCATGTTTGGAAAAACGCCGCATTCCTTTAAGGGATCGACAATAGTGCGCCCCTCTTCTATGGCCTTTCGAACTTTCATTAAGGCTTGTTCAAGGACGGCATTTCCGGAGGTGCGAGCCGTGATCGCAAGTCCCTCAAGGATAGGCACGCCGGAAGTGATCAGGGTTCCCAAGGTCCTCGTAAAGCGTGCGACGGCAATCTTGCGCAGCAAGAGCCCGACAATCGGCATCTTGAGAAGCAAGCTGTCGGTCATATATTTGCCTTTAGGATCCTTCCGCACTTGCTTAAGACCAAATATGGCTGCGACTAGCCCGACCAGCGCAACCCACCAGAAGTTCTGAACAAATTCGCTGAGATTCATTACCATGCGAGTGGGTAAGGGCAGCTCTACGCCAAGTCCAGCAAACAGCTTCGAAAAGATCGGAACCACGACTTTCAGCAGTGCTCCGACTACGAGCACCGCGATGCTGATGACCGAAACGGGATAGATCAAGGCGGATTTCACAGCCGACTTGAGTTTCACCGCTTTTTCTACATAGGCGGCAAGGCGCTGCAGAATCACGTCGAGAATACCGCCTGTTTCTCCTGCCTCCACCATGTTCGTAGTGAGATCATCGAAGACTTTCGGGTACTGCCGCATC